>DASPJC010000528.1:0-2687 GCA_035628815.1 Ohtaekwangia sp.
CGATGGCACCGGTGATGATCACGGCAGGAGTAATGAAACAGACTCCGGCGACAATGAGTCCTTTCCACCCGGCGCGTTCGTGGCCACAGTGCATGGTCATCTCGGTGGAGTTCGGTCCGGGGATCAGGTTCGTCGCGCCAACAAGGTCCAGGAAATGTTCCCGGGTCATCCATTTACGTTTTGTGACAACCTCCTTTTCCATCATCGCGATGTGTGCGGCCGGACCACCGAAACCAATGCATCCCAGTTTCAGAAACACCTTTGCTACCTCGGCCAGCGGAGTGGAATTTGCCATTGTGCAAGATTGAAATATTGGAATTCAAATTAAAGCCTTTGGACAATAAACGAATTTTTTAGGCGTGTTACCTGATACTTAACATGACGAAAGTACGTTGCCGTACCTTAGTGTAAATCGGATTTGTTATGTCATTGCGATTGAGGAGCGTTCCTCCACGCTCACATTCCCCCGCCGCGGTAAAATTTACAGCGATTACACCGGCACCTCAAATCTTTATCTTAATGATGAAAACAGGACAACGCAGGTTATTCTGCTATAAATCCATATCTTGGACAACGCATTAATTCATTCATGAAATACCTGTCTTTCTTTCTTTGCTTCGCCGCGCACATACTTGCAGCGCAGACGACTCCCATTGCCTTCCGGGGTGCTTACATCCATACGGCAACCGGCAACCCGATTCCGCAAGGGATCCTTGTTGTACAAAATGGAAAAATTGTCGCGGTCGGTGACATGAACACAACGATCCCGCAGGGCGCGCAGATTGTTGACGTCACCGGTAAGACCATCATGCCGGGCCTGGTGGATACACATTCGCACCTGGGCGGCCCTTCCGGCGGAGATAACTCCGGTCCACTCCATCCCGAAGTACGGGTGATGGACGCTGTTAACCCGACCGATGACGGTTTTAAGAAAGCGCTTGCGGGTGGCATTACAACCATCAATCTCATGTCGGGCTCCGGACATTTGCTCAGCGGTCAAACGGTGTATGTCAAAATGCGTGATGCCCTCCAGATAGAAGATATGTTGCTAACCACCAGCAAAGGCGTTACCGGTGGCATCAAGATGGCGAACGGCACAAATTCCATTCGGGCTACTCCCGGATTTCCCGGGACGCGTTCTAAGTCCGCCGCGCTCGTCCGCGAGCTATTTGTAAAAGCGCAGGAGTACCAGGTAAAGTTGGAACGTGCCAAAGCAGCACCCGATAAAACGCCGGACCGTGATTTAAAGCTCGAAGCTTTGGGCGAAGTCCTCGCCGGAACACGCGTCGTGCATTTCCATACACACACCGCCAACGATATCCTTACGGCGATTCGTCTTTCAAAAGAATTTAAGTTCAGGATCGTGCTGCACCACGTTTCAGAAGCATGGAAGATCGCAGACATCATTGCTGAGAATAAAATTCCCTGTTCCATTATCGTGCTTGATGCGCCCGGTGGGAAACTGGAAGCCATGGAAATATCTCCAGCTAACGGCGGCGTACTTGAACAGCATGGCGTACTTACTGCGTATCATACCGATGACTGGGTGACCGACTCCAGGTTTCTCATGCGCTCTGCCGCGATGGGCATACGGGAAGGAATGACCCGCAGTGGCGCCTTGAAAGCCCTGACCATAAACGGCGCAATAATGCTTGACCTCGCAGATCGCATCGGCTCGCTTGAAACCGGTAAGGACGCCGACTTCGTGATCCTCAGTGGCGATCCGTTCAGCGTGTATACGCAAGTAGAACAAACATGGGTGGAGGGCGTCAAGCGTTTTGATATTACAATCCCGGCTGACCGGGCTTTCGCCATGGGTGGTTATGGCGTGTTCTCGCCGGACCGCGCGGAACATCATGCTCACAAACAACTCGATTAAATTCCCCGCCATGAGAATGCTGAAGCTTTTTATATTCATCACATGCCTGTCAACGCCTGCCGGTGCCCAGATTGCGATCGAGGCGGATACCGTTTTCACAGTGTCCGGCGGGCCGATATTAAACGGCGTAGTGCTGGTAAAGAACGGAAAGATAGAGGCGGTGGGCAGAACAACGGATGTAAAAATTCCGGCGTCATACAAAAAATACCGCGCCAACGTGATCACCCCCGGCTTGGTGGACGCGCGTAGCATGGTAGGACTGTCCGGCGCGATGAATGTTCCCACCGACCAGGATCAGCTCGAAAAATCCAGCCCCCTGCAACCGGATCTTCGTGCCATCGATGCTTACAACCCGGAAGACTCACTGGTATCATACCTGCGTAGCTGGGGCGTGACAACCCTTCACACCGGTCACGGTGTTGGCGCGTTGGTGAGCGGTCAGACTATGGTCGTAAAAACGAAACCCGGCTTTGCCGAGGAGGTAGTCGTCCTGCCGTTGGCGATGCTGGCGATGACTTTCGGACCGGATGTAGGAGAAAACTTTCCGTCACCCGGGACAAAAAGTAAACAGGTCGCGATGCTGCGTACCGAGATGATCAAGGCGCAGGCGTATCAGAAGAAAATGGGGGAGAAGGATGAATCAAAACGTCCCGCCCGCGATCTGAAACTGGAGATGCTGCTGAAGCTTATGAATGGCGAAGTGAAAGGTTTGATATCGGCAAATCGCGCAACGGATATCCTGAGCGCGATCAGGCTCGCCAAGGAGTTTGGATTTAAACTGGTGCTGGAGGGTTGTGCGGAAGGGTAC
>DASPJC010000529.1:0-10099 GCA_035628815.1 Ohtaekwangia sp.
GATCCAGCGGCACGTTTACCGACCGCAAGGTATCATTCGGATAAAGGACAGTCCCCGGAAAGCTTACGGTAAGATTTTTAACGACCACCGTATCGCGAACAACGCGTGTCGGGCTGGTTTGCTGCATGAAATCAATACCGGCGAGATTGGTAACAGGACAGCGGTAGATCTGCATCATGGTGCCCGGCGGGTCGAGCACGGTAGTGATAGGAACGCCATCCGCATCCGTGACAAAACTTACGGAATCAAAATCTGCATCGTCGGCAATGCTCATTCCCGACAGAAAAATTTGTTCCCCGCAGGCCTTATACCGTTCCGTGAAATCTTTGTTATAATTCAGTGACAGGTTACGCGGCTCGCTTTCGCCGACGAAACTGAAAGCGAATGAGGTATTTGTGTCTGTTGTGTCAAGAGGCAGATAGACAGAAGCGGTCCGGCTGCCCGTGTATAGCGGTACGCCCGAAAAATCAGGTGTAATGTCATTCAGGTACACGGGTATCACCGTGCTCGACCGCACACCTGTCGCGCTTACCGTCAGCTGTCTGAACGCGATGTTCATAATGCCGGTGCGCGGACAACGGAATACCTCAATGTTGTTCTGCGCGCTCCGTCCCGGCGAACGACTTACAATCCGGACGGAATCAAATGTATGTCTGAGAAGGTCTATGTCTGACAGGATATAGCGTGCGCCACAATCCTCGGAAACAAACTGGGTTCCTACTGAATATCCCAGCAGCAATGTGTCGTTTTGCTCAGGTCGCTGGAAAATAATTTCAGTCTGATCGAATTTGTAGTTTAACGGCAGCCCCGTGCGGGTGAACAAGGTATTTTTAAAGAAAACGCTGTCAGTTCCACCCAGGTGTACCCCAAAAACGCCCACCGTATCCTGGTCTCCTGTTCCGATCACCCTGAAAGAAATGCCGACGATATTATTATTAAGCTGAAAGCAATCCGGTTGATCCAGGCAGGAGAAGGAGAGAAGTAGCAAAAAAACGAACCAGGCTGTTCTTTTCATGGTTTACACATGCGGCTGTAAAGATAAATTAACGCCCGGAAGCCCAAATTCCGTGCCCGTTTATTTTTAGTATTTTTGCAGTCTTTAAAAGAGGGCGTACGCTTGAAGACAAAAGGCAACAAAAAGACAAAAGTGAATATTGTGACGCTGGGTTGCTCAAAAAACCTGGTGGATTCTGAAGTTTTATTAACCCAGCTTCGCGGCAACGGTGTGCAGGCGGTACATGAATCGCGCGACGATGATGCCAGTGTGGTCGTCATCAACACCTGCGGCTTCATCGACAATGCGAAGCAGGAGTCGATCGATACCATCCTCCGGTATGTCGATGCCAAGGAAGAAGGGATTGTTGATAAAGTTTATGTCACCGGATGCCTTTCACAACGCTACAAAGACGACCTGGAGAAGGAAATCCCCGAAGTGGACGCCTGGTTTGGCACACGTGACCTGTCGCGCCTGCTAAAGGTCTTCAAGGCGGACTACAAACATGAACTGGTCGGCGAACGCATTCTGACGAACCCCAGTCACTATGCGTATCTTAAAATTTCAGAAGGATGTGACAGGCCCTGCTCCTTCTGCGCAATTCCGCTGATGCGGGGCAATCATATTTCAAGACCAATAGAAGAACTGGTGCTGGAAGCGCGCAATCTTGCCCGCAACGGTACCAAGGAACTTTTGATCATCGCGCAGGATTCCACCTACTATGGCCTGGATCTGTATAAGAAAAGAAACCTTGCGGAATTGCTGAAAAATCTTTCCGACGTAGAAGGAATTGAATGGATACGCCTTCATTACGCATTTCCCAGTGGATTTCCCCTTGACGCGCTTCAGGTTATGGCAGAACGGCCGAATATCTGCAAGTATCTCGACATTCCCCTGCAACACGCGTCGAGCAGGATGCTACAGCTGATGCGCCGGGGAACAACCCGGGAAAAGACGGAGCAACTTTTGCGCGACATCCGTGAGAAAGTTCCTGGCATTGCCATCCGTACAACACTCATCGCCGGACACCCGGGCGAAACGGAAAAGGATTTTGAAGAGATGATGGATTTTGTTGAAAAGTCGCGCTTTGAGCGCCTGGGCATCTTCAATTATTCGCACGAAGAAAATACGCACGCTCATTCCATGGCGGATGATGTGCCAGCGGAAATCAAACAACAACGTGCCAATGCTGTGATGGCCCTGCAGGAAGGTATTTCCCTGGAGATCAACCAGCAGAGGATCGGTAAAACAATGAAGGTACTGGTCGACCGCAAGGAAGGAAGCACGTTTATCGGTCGCACCGAATATGATTCCCCGGAAGTCGATAACGATGTTATTATTGAAAACCCGGAAAATTACATTCGCATTGGCGACTTTATTAACGTCCGGGTGAATGCGGCCACGGAGTTCGATCTCACGGGTACCGCGGTATCCGAATAATGGGTTGTTAATGATATGTTAATGGAAAACGGGGCGTTGTTCTCTGCACCAAACGGTTTTACCGGTGCTGTAAACGTTTAAACTTTATCCCGTAATTTGCCGTTATTCGCGTTATGCTTTTGATCCTACGTACCACCAACCCGTGTTGCCGCCATGCAGCTTAAGAAAGTATCATTTGCTGACACACATTCCTTTAACGTTTTCTTCCTCGACTACATTCAGCAAAAAGATAATCTTAAGCCTTTTTATAACCACTTCCCGGCACCAGCTGCCTTTAAAGACCAGCTTCTTGAAAAGGAAAAATCATTTTCCTCCGAAAACCGCAATATCTTAACGGACGTTTTAAAAAAGCAGTACGGCACGCTGACCGTCCAGCAGCCCGTAGAATCCAATCTGGCGGCACTCCGCAGTCCTGGAACATTTACGGTTACAACGGGACATCAGCTCAACATCTTTACTGGCCCGCTGTACTTTATCTATAAAATCATCACCGTCATCAACACGTGCCGGCAACTCCGGGCGCGTTATCCAGGCTACCGGTTTGTTCCGGTGTACTGGATGGCGTCGGAAGATCATGACTACGAAGAAATAAAATCCTTCAGACTGTACGGGAAGACGTATAGCTGGGAGACATCGCAAAAAGGCGCTGTCGGAAGATTCAATACCAGCGGAATGAAAGACCTGCTGAACCAGGTGCCCGGCGAAATCAACATCTTCCGGGAAGCCTATACAAAGCAGACGAAGCTGTGCGACGCGGTACGGCATTATGTCAATGCCTTGTTCGGTCACGAAGGACTTCTAGTGATCGATGCAGATGATCCACAGTTGAAATCAGTTTTCAAAGATGTTATCCGCCAGGACTTGTTCGAGCAGGTGACAAAAAAACGCGTGAATAGTACCAATGCGAGCTTGCAGGAACTGGGTTATAAGCCCCAGATCCATTGCCGCGACATCAACTTTTTCTACCTCGACAACGAGATCCGTGGCAGAATTGAAAAAAAGGAAGACCGGTTTAAGATCCTGGACAGCAACCTTTCGTTTTCCGCGGAGGAGATCGCCGCGCAGATCGACAGTCACCCCGAAAGATTCAGTCCCAACGTCATACTAAGACCGCTCTACCAGGAAATGATCCTGCCGAACCTCGCCTATGCCGGCGGTCCGGCAGAAGTGATTTACTGGCTGCAGCTGAAGGGTGTGTTCGATCATTTCAAGGTGCCTTTTCCCATCCTGATGCCGCGGAACTTTGCCATGATCATGGATCATGAAGTGACGCGGAAATTTGAAAAGACTGGTCTGGAGCTGAAGGATTTGTTTGAAGATAAAAATTACATTTTCAATCACTGGGTGCTCAAACATTCGCCGCGGAATCTCACCGTGGGTACCGAGCGCGCAATGATCACCGATATCTTTGTGAAACTTAAGGAAAGGGCGGAATCAGTAGACAAAACATTGTCGGCGTTTGTCGGCGCAGAAGGAAAAAGAGCGATCAACAGTCTCGAGAAAATAGAACGCAAACTGCTACGGGCTGAAAAAAGACTTCACCAGGACAAGCTTCGCCAGATCGAATCGGTGAAAGATGCATTGTTTCCGTCCGGCAATCTGCAGGAACGAACGGATAACTTTCTGAACTTCTATCAACAGGATCCGGGTATCATTCAGCTATTAACCGATCATTTTGATCCGTTCGATTTTCAGTTCAATGTGTTGTCCCTGGATCAACCCGGGAAGTGATATGACGAAAAAGGAGCTGCGGAAAATATTTCTTCAGAAAAGATCTGAACTTACCCCTGCTGCCTACGCCAGGTTGAATCATCAGCTTTGTGAGAATTTTTTTGCGGGCATCGACCTTTCTTTTGTAAAGGTGCTGCACACATTCCTGCCGATCGAGAAAAACAAGGAGCCCGATACATGGCCTATCATCAACAGGATTACAGAACAATACGCGTATA
Organism: Ohtaekwangia sp.; assembly: GCA_035628815.1. Taxonomy (GTDB): domain Bacteria; phylum Bacteroidota; class Bacteroidia; order Cytophagales; family Cyclobacteriaceae; genus Ohtaekwangia. The sequence goes on from DASPJC010000529.1 coordinate 4,384, forward strand.
TCCAGCTTTCAATACCACGCATCAATCAAAACACGGGCGGCCTGGAAAACTTTTTTTACGAAGGGAAAAAGCAACTGGAATACAACGCCTGGGGTATCCCTGAACCGAAGAACGGCTTGCCGTCACCCACGGAAAAAATCGACATGGTGCTGGTTCCGCTGCTCGCATTCGACAAGCATGGTAATCGCGTAGGATATGGCAAGGGATTTTACGACAAGTTTCTCTCCACTTGCCCGGCTTCCTGCAAACGTATCGGCTTGTCGTTGTTTCCACCCTGCGACGGGATCAGCGACATTCAGCCTTCGGATGAACCCTTAACCATGACCGTTACGCCGGATCAGGTCTTTGGTCATGCACGTTAATCGCCTCCCGTTTTTCCAAATGTTACGGTCATAATCTCCTGCACGAACACGGGTTCACCGCCTGCCGTGATCCCGTCCAGCTGAATCCGGAACCGGCCGGGATTGTCGGCCGTGTAAAATGTTATCGTGGCCTCTCCGCGTTCATCGGTGGTGATCTCCGGATTCCAGTAAAGCGTCGAACGAAAATCGGGCACCCGCGCTGGCACAGGGCGCCTCGTGATAAATTTCTTTTCCCGGTTGAGACCTGCTGTTTCAAATGAGATCCGGGCCGGCGGAACATTCCGCGCGTTATCCATCAACTTTGTTTCCACCAGGATGATCCCATTCTTGCCAAGCGCACCAAACGTACGGAGCTTGGCTGACGACCGGATTATTTTCATTACCGAAATATCTTCCGGCTTAAGACTCATAAAGTAAGTCGTGTTGTCAGTGATGACGCCATCGATAAAGTATACAGGATCGTCTTGCGCCATTGCCTTCACATCGTCAAAATAGATACGCACGATACTTTTATCCTTCTGCTTCCGGTGGATGACATAGGGAATGATCTCGCGCAGCGTTTCCTCCATCGTCGGAAAAAGAAGATAGTCGCTAAACTTTATTTCTGTATCGACGCCAAAGATCTCCTCTTCCAGGAGTGCATGGGGACTTGCTTCAGATTTTATCATGGCCTGTGACGCGCTGCTTCTGAAGGAGTACGCCGCATCCATCGCAACCTTGCGCTTGAAAAAGGTACCGTACACATCGTCTTCGCCGGTCACATGGAAAGACGGAAATCGAAACGCCTGGCCGGGATATGGATCGAGGACGACATTCACATCGCGAAGCAACCTTCCCCGGTGTTCCACACGGCAATACACCGTTTCCTGGTTCCAGAAATGAAGCAGCAGGGGAAAGTCAAATTTTCCCCCACGGTCGGTATACACTTCATACGTCATGATGTCGCGGGGAAGGAAAAACATCACCTTGGTGGAATCCGGAAGTTCTTTGCCGTCAATCGTGTTGACGCGGCCGGTAAACCGGAGATTCTGTTGGAACGAGTGTGGGTTTTGCTTTGATTCCTTCCACACATCCTGCCACGAAAAACCTTTCCATCGCCGGGTAATCAGAAATTTGTCGAGCGTGGTTTCATCACGTTCGAAATCTACACCAGCGTCCAGTCCGCGAAAGGACAGATCGGAATGTAAAAGCAAGGGGTGTCTGTTCAGACCGGATTTAACATCAAACAGATCGTCCGCGAAAACGGTAGCCGCGAGCTTCGCGCCAACCGGATTTCCCGCGGCATCTGCCACCTTGATTTTAACGACAACCTGCTCCCGAACATTGAAAGCAGCAGCACCGATGTCGGTGGCTATACTTGCGGAAGGCCCGCTGGAGTACAATAGTCTTTCTGCCGTCGCCGACCCTTCCTCATCGAACAGGGTGAGCTGCATAATGCCGGATGGAAGGTTGTCGCGCGGTATGTTTACAACAAGGGTCGGATTACTGTCAAACTTTACCACCGCTGAATAGTATGCGTTGTAATGGCGGCTTAGGATTAAATAAAATAGGCGGTCTCTGAAGGATGACCTGTCAGGAACCTGCAGTACGACGCGGATAGGATTCGCTGGTTGTTGTGGCATTGTTACAAGCATTGCGACACCTTCCGTTTTAGGTTCGGGCAATGTAGCCGAAACGGTGCCTTTCACTGCATAATTTTGCCCGGCAGAAGGTGTCAGATAGAACGCCGCCATTCCGGACGCGTCCAGGACAAAGGAGGCAACCGCATTACCCTGCCGGTCTGCTACCGTCACGGGCATCTGTGGCTTACCTGTCGCGATTACTTTATTCATAACGCCTGCGATCAAAGCCCCTCCTTCCGGAAAAAACGCCAGGGTATCGCGCTGCAGGGATGATATCTTTTTTGGTCCGGCAATCAACAGGTCTTTAAAATAAAATAGACTCCGGTCGCGGTTCTTCATCCATTCACTGTACGCCGTGAATGTATATCGCCCAGGTGCCAGGTCCACCGGTATTGCCAGTTGATTCGCACCGACGCCATCATCCAGCAGTACCTGTTGATGAGAAACCAGGCGTCCCGACTGATCCGCAAGTTCTATATGAATGATCTGATGACCGCCGATGAATGCATGCGTGCCTTCCGTGAGAAAAGATGCTTTAAAGTAGGCCGTGTCGCCGGGCGCATAGGCCGGCTGATTGAAAAAAAAGTGGAGTTTGGATGGCAGGTTCGCGTCATAATACGCCCGCAACTTCCTTTGCAAGGACTGGACGAAACTATCCTGCGTCGTGAACCCGATCACTACCGGAAGCCAAAGAAGCAAAAAAATGCGTCGTGTTTTCATGCTACCAGAAAGGGGGTTCAATGTTGTCAGCGGTCGGATATTGACGGCAGTCACCTTTTACCACATCGATCGGTGGAACAAGTTTGGGTATGTCTGAACGATTGATAAAAATACTTTTCCGGGCGATCGCGGAGACAGCGAAGATCCCGAAAACTTCCTCTTCGGGATCGGTAATGGACACAACATTGCCTTTCACCTTGACAATATTCGGCTGAAAAATATTACCGGTACTCTCTTCCTGAACGTCAAGCAGGTGCCAGAACCGGTAGACCTCTTCCCCAAGGCTCAGCTGCTCTACTTCAATATGATATTTTTCGTAAAAAAGTTTTTTATCAACCGGAATTTGTGCGATCTGGACCCGCCTGAAAGTTCTTCCCTGCACGTACGCCGGATCGGATACCAGCGCGTTGCCACTGAAATGCTTTAGCCAGCAGTCACAGCACACACACGTATCTACCTGGATGAGTTGTCCCACGTCAAAGATGTAGCCGCTGCAAGGCAGCGGGTCGGGCACGAATGCCCGGGCGACATCATCGAAGCGTTCGTGCAGCTCGGGAAAAGTTTTGATGCGGTAGGTACCTGTCCATCGCCACCGAAGCAGGCCGGAAGATGCCTCGTCTCCCCTTGCGTCTACAAAAACCGTAAAGGCATCCTGGGGCAGACTGAGGTCGTTAGCGTTGATCACGTTCTCCTTGAATTCAAAATACAGGTCCTGCACTTCTCCCGCCGGTGTCATTTTCTCCCAGCCCGACGAATATTGCTTTTCTTCCGCGGTAGTGATTGCCAGCTGGTAAGATCTTCCAACCACCCCCCGTATACCCGCCGGATGGGTTTCGTAAACGCCCTGTCTTATTTCGGTCAACTGCTCTTCATTCCCCTGGTCATCGCGAATGGTTACAACAGCGCCGCTGACGTAAACAGGCCTGTCGACATCGCTCGTCATGGGTGCGGACAGGAAAAGCCTTACGCGGTATGGCCCCGGATCGTCGGTGATGAACCCGTCCACGACCAGGCGTGCAATGCTTCCGGTGACCGGCACTTCGAGTTTTTCAACACAGCCATCACTGATGATCATCAGTACCATTGCCATAAATGCGCTATACCTCACATCTGTACATTTAAAATTTAAAACTGTAGCTCACGGATGGAATAATGGATCCCACAACGGAAAGCTTATACGGCGTAATGTATCCCCTGCCGTCATCCTTGAAGAAGACAGAATATGCGTTCTTGCGCCCGTAAGCATTGTAGAATGAAATAACCCACGTTCCATCCAGGAGCTTTTTGCGTTTGTGATTTCCTTCGATGACGAACGCGATATCCAGACGGTGATAGTCCGGCATGCGGTAAAGATTGCGCTCGGAGAAGTCCACTACCGGAACACCGTCCACTTTGTAACCGGAAAGAGGCAATGACATGGGTCTGCCGGTACGATAGGTGAAGGAGCCGGTGAAAAAATGTCTCCTTGAAATTCCATAACGCCAGTTCAGCGTGGCCACATGGGGCTGATCATAGTGCGCGGGATAGGGATCCCCATCGTTGATTTTATCCTGCTGGAAGGTGCCGTCGACCCTCCGCCATGACCGCGAGAAAGTATAATTCAATGTCCCAATCAGGCGCCCGCGGACCTTGTTCACCGATACTTCGATACCATATGCCCTGCTATTCCCCGGCAGCAGCGCCGTTTCGAGGTGGCGGTTCAAAATCAGGTTCGCACCGTCCCTGAAATCGAGCACGTTGCTAACGTGTTTATAAAAAACTTCTGTATAGGCCTCGTAAGTATCTTCCTTCAGATTCCGATAGTACCCCACCGAGATCTGGTCCGCCACCTGCGGTTTAAAATAGGCGTTGCCGGACTGCCAGATATCCACGGGTGTAACGGCAGCGGTATTGGTCACAAGGTGAATGTATTGGAACATCCGGTTATATCCGAGCTTCAGCGAGGCGTTGTCGCTCAGCGAATACCGGACCGAAAGCCTGGGTTCAATACCGTAATAGGTTTTCATGTTCTCACCGGAGCTGAATTCTGTCGAGTCAACGATGTTGCCGGTTTCGCGTGGCTTATCGCTGGCGTAGGCATATAAAATGCCCGGTCCAAAACGGCGGAACAGTGATGTTCTCAGACCGGCTTCTATCAGCACGTTCTCTGACAGATTAAAGCTGCCCCCGCCATACAGCGCGGATTCCAGGGAGCGCTCATTGGGAAGGCCGATGGTCCGCGCAGCAGATTCCGCATGGGTAGGTTTCAAACTGCCAGGGTTAAAATCGTACAGCGTATTGTGAAGACCGAAATACAATTTGTGTTCCCCGTCGTAGTTAAAATCGATTTTAAGAGAAGGATAGGTGATGTGGTAGGCAAGGTTGAATGCGTTCGCAGGATCCTCTTCACGCACCGTATAGCCGTACCGTCCGAAGTTCAGGGAAATCAACGAAAACAATTTTTCACTAAATGCGTGGTTCAGCTGTGCCGACGCGGTAATGTTCCGTGACGCGTAGATGGAGTCGTTGACCAGGCTGAATTCATCGAGGCTGGTGTACCCGCTGACGTTCAGTTTGGTACGGTCACTGAATTTATGCGTGACCTTGAGCGAAGCGTCATAAAAAGTCATGGCACTGTTCGCAAGGTTCCGGTAGTTGGATTTTATTGCCCCCAAAACCCAGTCCGAATACGAAGCGCGTACGGATGCAATGACCGATGTCGTGTCTTTTTTGATCGGTCCGCCCACGGTAAGGTAGCTCGAGATCGCGCCGATTCCCCCGCCTCCGCTCCATTTATCAAAAGGGCCTTCTTTCGATGCAATGGACAGCACTGAAGACACCCGTCCCCCATACTCCGCCGGAATCCCGCCGCGATAGAAAGAGACCTGACTCACAGCATCGGAATTGAAAGCGGTAAAAAATCCAAGGGCGTGAGATGTGTTAAAAACAGGAACACCGTCATAGAGTACGAGGTTTTGATCGACGCCACCACCCCGGACGTTGAATCCAGTCGCGACTTCCCCAACCGTGGTC
>DASPJC010000530.1:0-2138 GCA_035628815.1 Ohtaekwangia sp.
ATTCTTTCGGTATCCGCTTTTCATCGTCAAGCAGTTTCATCCAGGAGGGTGGTGTCCAGACACTGGCAATGATTTTTGCACCTTTGGCGGTGAGCGCCTTGATGAAAGGGAACTGCTTGCCATTGTCACTTTCCGGTCCGAAATTGAATCCGGCATCGTTCTGAACCGCAGGGTCGTCGTTGTCATTAACGGGCTCGCCATCCCAGTAGATCTGTGTTCTGAAGATGGTTACACCGAGATTGTCGACGGTCTCCTGCAAATATCCGGCATCATAATAGGGTCCTGCTTCCCACCAGACCTTCTTTGCACCAAAACCGCCGAACCCCTCTATTGTCTGGTACCGCGTGTTTTCATCGACTACGATCTGCACCTGTGAAAAACCGTCGTGCAGCGCGCCTCCGGCGAACAAAAAAATAAAGAGAAATCTCATCATGGTATCTATTACTTCAATTCACTTTCAAAGCCCCGTGGCCACAGCTTCCTTGCCCCGTTGCTGAATTACTTTTCCCCGGTAATTGATCGTCCTGAAGAAATCAACCGGATCAAGACTGCCGCCCGAGAGTAAGCGCGCTTCCGCCAGCAGTGGTCTTACGTCGGCCTGGAAAGCTCTTTGAAGAATCAATTCGGCACGCACGACGTCGTTTTCTTCCTGTGCGTTGTCCAGCGCAACGGCATCAACGAGCAAGGCCTTTGCATAGGCAGCCCAGATATTTTCCAGCGATTGCATGAGATCTTCCAGGGGATCCTTGACGTTATGACTGGCATCGATCATATAAGCCACCGCGGGATTTTTGACGGCAGGATCATTGGCACCGGCGACCAGCTCATTAAAGATCAAAAAAAGCTGATACGGTTTGATAGCGCCTGTCGTGAGATCATCGTCTCCATAGTGCGAACCATTAAAGTGAAATCCGCCCAGTCTGCCGAGGTGCAGCAGGCGCGCCACGATCTGTTCGATGTTCGTGTTGGGTAAATGATGGCCGAGGTCCACCAATACATGGGCGCGGTCGCCACAGGCTTCACTGATCCGTAGCGACGTTCCCCAGTCGGGAATGACAGTGGAGTAAAAATTCGGCTCGAAAGGTTTATACTCCACCAGCATCGTCCATGAAGAGGGCATGGCGCGATAGATTTCCCTGAGCGATTCCAGGGTGCGTTGATAGGCCTTGCGGAAATTTTGTTGTCCGGGGAAATTCGAACCGTCCGATAGCCACACCGAAAGCATGGTGCTTCCCAGGGCGACCCCATGTCCGACAACCTCGATGTTATGATCGATGGCCTGCTGGCGAACAGCTTTATCGGCGTGACAAAGCGAGCCGAACTTATAGGAAAGCGGCTGACCTGGCTGATCCTGGAACGTGTTGGAATTAACAGCGTCGATTTTCAGTCCATGCTCATTCAGCAGCGACCGCAACGCCGATGGATCTTCCGGGATATCCCAGGGAATGTGAAGCGAAATAGCATCCGTTGCCTGTGTCAGCTGATGGATAAGCCCGGCGTCCTCGATCTTCTCTTCGAGGTTCCGCGGCTCGCCGCCTTTCGGAAAACGGCCGAAGCGTGTTCCGCCGGTACCCAGCGCCCAACTTGGAACAGCGACCTGGAACGAGCGGATTTTTGACACGATCATACCCAGCGTGCTGTCGTCGAGCTCCAGCAGCTCCTGTACCGCGGAGAGATTGTTTTTGTGCCTGTTTAAACGGGATGCATTATAAGCATCGAGAGGGGACTGAATGTTTATCATATCGTCTAAGTGTATCGGAATTTAAGAAACCTGGTTATTTATTCGCATATCGTCAACCGGCCGGAACATTCACTACAGGTTTGATTTCGCTCCAATATCACCGGAATAACACGATCAATGTGCAAGATCGGCAGGTATTTTATAAGCGGTGTCCTGACCTTTCCAGCACATAGCAGGATAGTTCCGGGGAAATGAAATCAAATCTTGCCTTCAGAATTTGGGTTATTCTTTTCATTGGCGCTTCACCCTTCCCCTGACGAATGTCGGGGGAAATGGTGGAGCAAATTTGAAATTGTTCGTTTTTTTCACCACCATCGTATCAAATTTTTTGAGTTTTGAGACAATCGGCAACCCTGGTTTTCGATATCGGGAAAACCACGAAGAAAGCGCTTCTTTT
>DASPJC010000531.1:0-9191 GCA_035628815.1 Ohtaekwangia sp.
GCCCTGCGCAAACAGGCTTCCGAAGGTGTGACGGCTGGTGTGGTATGTTACCTTCTTCTTAATCTGAACTTCATCAAGTGCAGCAATAACCTTCAGCATTCTGTTGGACGTGGCTTCCGCGAACGTCTCAAAGATTTTGTAATTCCCTTTTTGCGGAACGGGCATGAACTTCCAGTCCTTCGTTCCGAGCGGCACGGTTACTTCCTTCGGATTGTTGTCCTCTCCTTTCTTGGGTTGGAAAATCAACAGGTCGTCATGAATGTTATTCCAGGTAATGCGCTTTACATCGGAGATCCTTAAACCGGTGTAGCAACTGAAAAGAAAATATCGCAGCAGCTTCCTGTGGCTGGGCGGGCAATGGTCACTGTCAAAGTATTTTTCAAGCCGGTCCACTTCCATTTGCGTCAGGGCTAGCTTGTTCGATCTGAAATGCCTGATCTTCTGTACTACAAACGGATCTTTGAACCTTATCCCTTTCTTCTCGGCGGTGGATAGATATTGTTTCAAGTACTTCAACTGCTTGTGAATGGTTGGCGGTTGATTGCCTATCGCCGCCAGATAGTTTTTGAACTGTTGGACCACGTCTGGAGTGAGCTGCTGGAACGCGATAAAGGGTCCCAGCTTCTTTTTATGCAACTTATGGAATCCCTCCAGCTTACTGATCAGTACATTCCTGGTGCTATAAGTGTTCTTAGCCATCTCGGTCTTCTTCATCTCGACTTCTGATCGAATGAATTTAATAACATCCAACTTTGACGACGGCTCCTGGTACTCGTTTCTGAATTCGTCTGGCGTCAATAATCTTTCCTCCATCCGAAACCTTGATGCGATTGTGTTGGCCTTCGCGATCGCCGCCATGAACTCAGTATTAAAGTCTTTGCTGTTGGGATGTGTTGACTTCACCACCTGCCTGCGCGCATCGAAGTACTCCTCCTTTAAATAAAAACCCAACGGCACCAATGCACGCGCCCTGTCGATGATCGCCTGCAGATAAACGGCCCGGCTCTTATCCAGCTTTGGCCGCTCCGACAAAATGATTTTGCAACTAAAAGCCATGAGAGGTTCGATTATCAATTGTGAAGCAATTCTGAAGCGATGTGCCGAAAAATAACCCGCTTTCGGTTATTGAAAGCGGGTTTTCGTTGCCATAAATGGCTTCCGGTAGTCCGTACGGGAATCGAACCCGTGTTACCAGAATGAAAATCTGGTGTCCTAACCCCTAGACGAACGGACCAAGGTAATGCCCCTGCGGGCAGCAAACTATCCTTTTACTAATCCTGTAAAAAGTGGTGCAAAGATAGATGGGTGATTATGATTTGCAAACCGGTGCGGTAAAAAAAATCGCAAACCGCATTTTATTTCATTGGTTTTGGCCACCATCTCTCTTATTTTTGGCCTCGCGAATTTAAACCCAACAAAGATGACCAAAGTAGGTATTAATGGATTTGGCCGCATCGGCCGCCTGGCATTCAGAGCTGCTATCAACCGCAAAGATATCGAGATCGTCGGCATCAATGACATTGTGGAACCGGATTACATGGCGTACATGCTGCAGTATGACTCCACCCACGGCCGGTTCGACGGCACCGTCGAAGTAAAAGACGGAAACCTCATCGTCAATGGAAAGAAAATCCGCGTAACGGCCGAAAGAGATCCTGCCAACCTGAAATGGTCTGACGTCGGCGCTGAAATCGTTATCGAATCCACCGGTCTGTTCCTGACGCAAGCCGACGGACAGAAGCATATCGCCGCCGGTGCTAAAAAAGTTGTTTTCTCCGCCCCTGCCAAAGACGATACGCCGACGTTCGTCATGGGTGTCAACCATAAAAAACTCAACGCCCAGCACACCATCGTGTCAAATGCGTCCTGTACCACAAACTGCCTGGCACCGCTGGCCAAAGTGTTGCACGATAATTTTGGCATCGCAGAAGGCCTGATGAGCACCGTTCACGCGGTCACAGCAACACAAAAAACCGTTGACGGACCTTCGGTTAAAGACTGGAGAGGTGGTCGCGGCGCTTACCAGAATATCATCCCGTCATCGACCGGCGCAGCCAAAGCTGTTGCGCTCGTGATTCCCGAGTTGAAAGGTAAACTTACCGGTATGTCTTTCCGTGTTCCCGTAGCCGATGTGTCGGTAGTGGATCTTACTGTACGCCTGGAAAAACCCGCGAGCTATGAGCAGATTAAAAACGCTATGAAGGAAGCGTCGCAGGGCGAACTGAAAGGTATCCTTGGTTATACCGAAGACGATGTAGTGTCCCAGGATTTCCTCGGTGACGCACGCACATCCATCTTTGATGCGAAAGCCGGGATTGCCTTGAATGATCGTTTTGTCAAGGTAGTAGCCTGGTATGATAACGAATGGGGATATTCCAACAAACTGATCGACCTGGTTCAGGAACTCGCTAAGCTTTAATGCTTTTGTAAATTCAGACGAAAAGCCGGAAAAGTACTTTTTCCGGCTTTTTTTTTGCTTCCTGGTCAAAAAAAGCACCCTCTGTCGCAAAGCTGGCATTAAAATTACGTTGATATTATCAGTGTAAACCGAGCTTGTGGCAGACTATTACGAAGTCCTGGGCGTCGAAAGATCAGCTTCCTCCACCGTAATCCGGATGGCCTATAAACGGCTTGCCATGAAATACCACCCTGACCATAATCAGGGCGACAAAAATGCGGAGGAAGTTTTCAAACTCGTAAACGAGGCCTACCATACCCTCTCCGATCCGATAAAAAAATCGCGGTACGATGCCCGTATGCATTCATACAACATCTACCCGGAAAAGGAGTATGATCCATGGGAAGAACGCCGGCGCCGCTATTATAAATGGCAGCACGCGCAGCAGAATACCTATAAAGTTGACAGAGAATACTTCAGGATACAGGGCCTCGCATTCCTGGTTTTCATTGTGATCGCCGGATTTTGCTTTGCCGTGATCCACGCCGCCACCTACTTCGCACATCATAAACGGGAACAAAGATTTTTGGCCAACAGCCAGTACCTCAAACAGGTGAACACCCTTTTTATTTCCGGTCGCTTCGACGATGCTTTTAGTCTGATCGATACCTTGCGCGAAAACGATCCCCAGGAATACCGGTTTTACACCACGCACGACAGTCTCGTCAGTGCGCTCCGGCAAATCGCAGAAGAGCGTTTCAAGGCGAGCGACTTTGCTGCCGCGGTCACCCATTACCGCGTTCTGAAAAATTACGAAGATCCGCCACGTTTTGAAACACTTCAGAACCTTTCCCTGTGCCAGTATTACCTTGGCAACTACGCAGAAGCACTGCAGGCATTGAAACACCTGCATAACCAGCAGCCCAACAATCTCCAGTTGATCTACAGCATCGGGATCATCAGTCTTGAGAAAATGGAAGACTACGAGCAGGCGCTCCAGTACTTCACCCTTGGCAAAGACCTTTTCAAAAAAACTCTCAGCCAGGTATACGGCGAGGCATTTATGCTGGTGATGAATCCCGCCGACGCACCTGATATTTATTTTGACATTTTCCACGCCCGCGCGCAGGCTAATGCAAAACTTCACCGTTACCAGGCAGCGCTTCAGGATTGCACCTGGTCGACATACCTGCGTCCGAACAAGGCCGATCCTTACGTCCTACGGGCCATGGTTCACATTAAGACAGAACAATTCCGCGAGGCCTGCCAGGACCTGAATAAAGCAAAAAAGCTTGGCGCCGTCGACCTCGATAAGCTCACGGCAAAATATTGCCGGTGATCCAGCCGTTGATCACATGTCCATCCAACGGCTTGGCGAGAGACACCCAATCGATGATCGTGGCCGGGCCGTTGACCGCAGGCGCTGATGCGGAAAAATATGCTTATTTTCACCGGGACAGGGAGTTTTTGCCGAAATTGCTCCGCTATCAGCTTTAGAATAGCACCACGACAACCACGTTATGAAAAAAAGTCAATTCGACAGAGAACATCTGGAATCCGTCAAAACCAGCTACTTTAATATTGTAGCACTTTTCCTGGGACAGCCTAAAATCGACAGCCGTTTTCTGCGCTGCCTGCTCAAATGGGGATTTCAACTGAATCTCAACCCCGAGGACCTTACCCGCGCGAACATTGACCTGACCAGTATTGTTTTTGCTCATCCCGACGATAAGGTAGCCAAGCTCGAAGCCATTTACCACCTGGTGTACATGATTTACCTGGACGAAGTGGTGGAGGACATTGAGCTGGAGGTCGCGACCATCTATGCAGAACAGCTTGGTTTCCGTTCGACGGTGGTAAGCGATCTTTTCAAATCTATCGCGACGGAGGCGTACGACGGTCAAAAACCCCGCAACGTACGCCAGGAAGTGCTCGACTTTTTAAAACTGTACGAAGCTCAGTAACTTGAACCTCGGGTTTAACGACTTCCGCACCCGCGTTATCCTGCGTGTCATCCTGGTGGGATTCACCATGGCGCTGCTGATGTATATGGTCACCCGGCCGAACATGTTATTCGCGGCCATACTCACTGGCGTGATCATCGTTCTTCAACTCATGGAAATATTCCGGTTTGTCAGCCAGACCAACCGGAAACTTACGCGCTTCCTGGAATCGGTTAAGTATTCAGATTTTATTTCAGGATTCACCACCGATAATAAGCTGGGTAAGAGCTTTAAAAATCTCAACATCGTCTTCAACGAAGTACTGGAGGCGTTTCGCAAAGCGCGGGCGGAAAAGGAAGAACAGGCGCAATACCTCAACACCGTCGTACAGCAGGTGCGGACGGGTATCCTTTCATACGACGCGGAAGGAAACGTTCAGCTGATCAACACGAACGCCAAGCGGTTCATTGGGGTAAGCGCCATTAAAAATATCCGCGAGCTGATCCATATTAACCCGAAACTCTATCACACCATCAATGCCGTGGAGCCGGGCAAGAGTGAACTGTATAAAGCGAGCAATGACCTTTACCTGACCGTACAGGCGACGGAGCTGCGCATTCGCGGCACGGACGTGAAGCTGGTGACCCTCCAGAACATTCAACCTGAATTGCAGAAACAGGAGCTGGAAGCGTGGCAAAACCTGACGCGCGTACTGCGGCATGAGATCATGAATTCCATTACCCCGATCTCCTCGCTCACCTCCACCCTTCGTGAAATCCTGGATCACGATATGGAAAAAAAGGAGAATCATTACGAACTGAAGGACGAAGGTGCGGAAGATCTGCGCGAAGGACTCAGCACGATCGAAAATCGCAGCAAAGGCCTGATCAAGTTCATCGATGCTTACCGGGAGTATACATCGCTGCCGAAGCCGAACATGAAAACCATCCGTTTGAAGGAGCTGATCGAACGGGTCGCGCAACTGATGAGACCGGAGTTAAAAAAGACCCGGGTGAGCTTTCGCTATGAATGCCAGTCGGAATATGTAACGATCCAGGCCGATGCCGAGATGATCGAGCAGGTGCTGATCAATTTGCTGAAGAATGCCATCGAAGCGTTGCACGATACCCCCGAACCGGTGTTGTCCCTCGTAGGGCGATCCGACGAAAATGCGGTTCGCGTAGAGGTGGTTGATAACGGCTCGGGCATTATCCGGGAAGCGCTGGAACACATCTTTGTTCCTTTCTACACGACCAAGAAAACAGGCTCAGGCATAGGGTTAAGCCTCTCCCGCCAGATCATGCAGATGCACAACGGGTCCATCACGGTTGAATCCGAACCGGATGTCCGGACGATTTTTACACTGCGTTTCTAAAAGCCTGTTCGACACGTCTGAAGACCGCAGTTGCATTGTGACCGCCAAAGCCGAATGTATTGCTCATCGCTACGTTAATCTCCTTCCGCATTTTCTTACCAACGACAATATTTATTCCGGGAGGAAGTGAAGGATCGATATTCACCGTATTGATGGTCGGCGGGATGGTACCTTCCTGCAGTGCCTTGATGCTAATGATAGCTTCGATCGCGCCGGCACCGCCTAACAGGTGGCCTGTGGCTGACTTGGTCGCGCTGATATGAAGTTTCGCGACATGCTCACCAAAAAATTTCGAGACTGCTTTCATTTCACTTTCATCCCCCACCGGTGTAGAAGTAGCATGCGGGTTGAGGTAGTCGACGTCCGCGGGCGAAAGGCCGGCATCTTCGAGCGCCCACTGCATGCCGAGCATTGCTCCTTTTCCTTCCGGGTGCGTTGCGGTCAGGTGATAGGCATCGGCTGACATGCCACCGCCCGCTACTTCAGCATAGATCCTTGCACCGCGGCGCTTGGCGTGCTCATACGCTTCCAATATCAACGCGCCGGCACCTTCGCCCATCACAAATCCGTCGCGGTCGACATCAAACGGTCGGGAAGCTGTTGCCGGATCATCGTTCCTGGTAGACAGTGCTTTCAGGGCGCTGAATCCGCCTACCCCTGCTTCGTTGACCGCCGCCTCGGAGCCGCCGGCCACAAAAATATCGGCTTTCCCCCACCGGATGTAATTCATCGCGTCGATGATTGCCGTGGTGGAAGTAGCGCATGCCGACACCGTTGTAAAGTTAGGACCCATAAACCCGTACCGTATCGATATCCAGCCCGAAGCGATATCGACGATGACCTTCGGAATAAAGTAGGGGTTGATGCGCGGTGTTCCGTCGCCCCTGGCAAAGTCAATGATCTCCTGCTGGAAGGTCTGGAAGCCGCCGTTGCCCGATCCCCAGATCACGCCGACGCGGGTCTTGTCGATCTGATCAAGGTCGAGCCCTGCATCCTGAAGCGCTTCCGCCGTGGTGACCAGGGCATACTGGGTGAATGGATCCATCTTACGCACGTCGGGCTTATCGAAGTAGTTCAGTGGGTCGTATCCCTTCAGCTCGCAGGCAAACTTTGTTTTGAATTTTGTTGTATCGAACCTCGTAATGGGCGCGGCACCGCTTTTCCCTTCGACCAGGTTCGTCCAGAATTCACCGACGGTATTGCCCAGGGGCGTGAGGGCACCCAGGCCCGTTACTACTACTCTTCGCTGTTGCATAATTTTAAAGGCTGATTTTATCCAGTGTTTTTTTGCAATGACGTACAATGATATTCATGGGCTCGCGCGATCCCTCCACCCGGGAAAACATCAGCGCTCCTTCTATGGCACAAAAAAAGGAGTATGCCAGTTCGCGCGCATTGATTCCTTTTCTAAATTCTCCTGCCGCGACGCCTTTGCGTAACAGGGAAGCTATGAATTTAACCGTGGACGTCAGTTCTGCCGTCACGATCCTGCGCATACCCGTACGGTGATCGTCCGCTTCAATGGCTGTATTCAACAAGGGACATCCCCCGGGCACCGGCGGATCAAAAACATAGCGGGCATAAAAATTCACCAGTGCCAACAATTGTCCTTTGTACGTTTTCACGCCCGCTATTTCCTGCAGCACCAGGTCCTTCACCTGCCCGATGGCATAGCGAAACGCTTCCAGGGCAATTTCCTCCTTGTCGCTAAAATTTCCGTAGAGTGATCCTTTCGTCAGGCCGGTCGCCCTCTCGAGATCGGACAGCGTGGTGCCATCAAACCCCTTGCAGTTAAACAACGGTGCCGTTTTTTCGATAATATACTGACGGGTGCGCTCAGCTTTCGCCATGGCGGCAAAATTATACCGATCGGTATAATTTTCCAAACGTGCTCCTTCATTCAGCGTTCTTGAGATCGAAGATTTTATCCATCCGCAGCCATTTTTCGCCCGGTTTGGCAAATGGCAGGGCCTGCTGATACGTCCACATGAGTGTTTCCCACGCCTGCACCGTGGTACTGGCCTGATCCAGCGCCGCTTTCTTTTCGAAAGAAAATGATTCATCCGTCTCCATGATCATAAAAAGACGGTTGTGCACGCGATAAATTTCCATCGACGCGATGCCAGCCTCCCTGATGCTCCTGACAATATCCGGCCATACGCGCTGGTGCCAGTCGTCGTACCCAGCCATCAGCGCAGGGTCCTCTTTTAAATCAAGTGCGAAACAATATCGTGTAAGCATGACAGAAATTGGGGATTAGGCATCGGGCTTTGGGCATTGGGCATTAGATTTCTGCCTGCCATAACGCTGATGTCGCACGCGGCAGGCAGGCTGGGCATGTCATTTTGCATACATCCAATATCAACTATCCAACATCCAGAATCCACTTACGCTCCACCGGAAGACTTCACCTGGTATCCCTTCAACCCAAAGAATGCTATCACCCCAAATGATACCAGCGGAATGACCAGTGAATATTCAATGCCCTTCAGTGAAAGTAAGCCTGACAGGGGTGGAATTACTGCTCCGCCCACGATCGCCATGATCACGAGTCCTGCGCCGATTTTGACTTGCGCGCCGAGATTCCGGATCGACAACGAAAAAATGGTCGGGAACATAATGGACATGAAGAAGTATGTCAGCATGATCGCGATGATCGCCGCGAGGCCTGTGCTCACCAGCGCATATCCCAGGAGTACCATTGATGCTACGGCGTACAGCGTCAGCAGTTGGTTTGCCTTGAACTTTGTCAGCAGCCATGTACCGAAAAATCTTCCGACCATGAAAAGGATAAAGGCGAATGAGGAATGGAATCCCGCGATCTGTGTTGGCGTCATCATATCCGAATAACGATAGATCGTTTGAACGATCGCAAGATGTTCCGTTTTAGCATAATGCAATTTCAGATCGACAAAGTATCCCCACAGGGAGGCCTGCGCGCCGACGTAAAAGAATTGTGCTATCACACCCCATACCAGGTGTTTGTGCCTGAAAATACCTTTAAAGGACGCCTTGCTTTCATCAGCGCTGCTGATCTCCGGCATTTTCGTGATGGCGAAAAGTGCCGCCACCAGTAGTACCACGCCTGCAATGATCAGGTAAGGCAACTGCACTGATTCCGCTTCGGCGATCCGGATGGCTTCAGCTTGTGCAAAAGGCATGGCATCGAGTGTTTCATTAGTGTATTCCGTGCTGGAAAAAATAAACAGACTGCCGATCACCGGACCGAGAATAATGCTGGTGCCGTTGAAGGACTGTGCGAAGTTGATCCGGCTATCAGCTGACGCCGGGTCACCCAAAACGGTAACGTACGGATTTGCCGCTGTTTCAAGGAAGGCAAGGCCGCAAGCGATCACAAATAAGGCAACGAGGAAAAATCCGTACACGCGCACCTCGGCAGCGGGGAAGAACAGCAACGCTCCCACGGCGTAGAGTACGAGCCCGATCAAAATGCCTTTTTTATAGCCAATGCGGT
>DASPJC010000532.1:0-3555 GCA_035628815.1 Ohtaekwangia sp.
AGTCTGCGTCAGCCGCATTACGCTGGCTGTTCTTGACAAAAAGGACTAACCCCGTCACGAGCGAGATGCAGACATTGTCAACGGTTTTACCCTCGAGATATTCAGAACAGGAGTTGCTTGGTTTCCTGCTGGCAACAGCAGCACAGAATAACCAACCGGTCGCGTTGTGGCAGCTCCCTGGCACGACCCTCACTCAGCTCATCATATCAGAACAATCCATCCAGCTCCACCGGGACGAATTCCTGGAAGAGTTGGATGCAGGTTTCATATTTGCGCCCTTTGAAAAGTCCGCCAACCGGTATTTTCTTCCCGCGGATCACTTATTCACTTTTGCGGGCGGAAAGTATCAACCCCAGGCCAACCCGGCGGAAGAAGCATCAGCCCAGTGGTTAACCGATCAGCTAGCTTCTTACACGGTAAGACAGTACAAACCGGCTAACACTACTCCCCCTGTAACCCACGACAGCAGTAAAGACTCTTTCCTCGAACTAGTAGCCAAGGGGGTGCAGGACATCGCTAAAGGAACCTTCGAGAAAATAGTACCGTCACGGACAAGGACCATTCCCCTTCCCGAAGGTTTCGATGTAACTGAATCCTTTCAAAAACTGCGAGCCGCCTATCCTCAGGCCCTGATATCCTTCGTCAATATTCCGGGAGTAGGAAGCTGGATAGGCGCAAGCCCGGAAGTTCTGGTCTCGGTTCAGAACAAAAGCATTTTCAAAACCGTTGCACTTGCTGGTACCTTACCATATACTCCGGGAACAGATATCAAAGCAGTTGCATGGACGCAGAAGGAAATCGAAGAGCAGGCACTCGTTGAACGATATGTTATTAGTTGCTTTAAACAAGTACGCCTGAGGGAGTACGATGAACACGGACCCAAAACAGTCGTCGCGGGAAACCTTATGCACCTGAAATCAGAGTTCACTGTTGATATGAAGGCAACGAATTTCCCGCAGATCGGATCTGTGATGCTGGACCTTTTGCACCCTACATCCGCTGTCTGCGGAATGCCCCTGAGACCCTCCCTCGAGTTCTTGCGAATCCATGAATCCTATGACCGCCGATTCTATGCCGGATATCTTGGGCCGGTGAATATCAACAACAACATCGATTTGTTCGTCAACCTGCGGTGCATGGAGATATTCGGACGTCAGGCCGTTCTCTACGCGGGCGCGGGCGTAACCATCGACTCGAATCCGGAAAATGAATGGTCTGAAACAGAAATGAAGTTCAATACGCTTCTCAACGTTGTTCTTTGATGCTATACCAGCCAATTTATGATATCGCAGAACTATGTGTTCGGAAAAACATCAGGCAGGTGGTACTATGTCCCGGGTCCCGATGTGCCCCACTTACCCTGGCTTTCACACGACATCCACAGATCACGACGCGGACTTTCAGTGATGAAAGGACGGCGGGCTTTGTTGCACTCGGGATGGCCCAATCGCTCGGCGCTCCTGTAGCGATCGTGTGTACTTCCGGAACTGCAGTTTACAACCTCGCTCCTGCTGTCGCGGAGGCTTGGTTCAGCAATACGCCATTGGTAGTTATCACGGCCGATCGTCCGGCAGAGTGGATCGGGCAGCACGATGGACAGACCATCTACCAGTCAGAGATATTTGGCAAGCATGTAAAAGAGTACTATCAACTTCCGCAGGATTACGACCACGATGACAGTCAATGGGCCATCAATCGGATGATGAACGAAGCCATTAACGTCAGCTCCCAGGTTCCCCGGGGCCCGGTCCATATTAATGCTCCGTTCCGGGAGCCTCTTTACCCGGCGAAGGGTGACAACGCCTTTCATTACGGCGATGTGAGAGTAATAAAGGAACATACTGGATCCTCACAACTCACTACCGATGCCATTGGCGTACTGAAGTCCAGATGGGTTGGCTTCCATAATGTCCTCGTGGTATGCGGACAACATCCGTCTGATGTCGGGCTGCGGGAAACCCTATCCAACTTACAGCGAAATCACAACCTGCCCGTTGTTCATGATGTAATATCGAACCTGCACGAAGCCGGCGACACCATTCAGCACAGCGATCTTTTCCTGGGACAGGCGTCGAACACACTGAAGGAAATGCTGCGTCCCGATCTTCTGATCACCATTGGCGACTCGTTGATCTCCAAGAACCTGAAGATTTTCCTCAGGAAGTATGCGCCGGCCGAACACTGGCATGTGCAACCTCAGGGACGCGTAGCGGATACTTTTATGAACGTGACCGACGTCTTCTTTGTATCTCCGCAACATTTTTTTGATGTTCTGGGCTCAATCCCGACGCGCGGCCTATTTGAGGGTCAGAAGCAAAAGAACTACTACAATCTCTGGAATGTTGAAGAGCGGCGTGTACTTCAAGCGTTGGATGCCTTCTTTCAAGAGGGAAACCTAACGGAACTTTCACTGGTCCGGACACTATTGGCCAGCCTTCCGGAAAATTCCAACCTGCATCTCGCCAACAGCATGAGCGTTCGGTACGCTAACTTCATCGGCCTTCATCCAACAAGGAAAGATGTGCGCGTTTTTGCAAACCGGGGAACGAGTGGTATCGAAGGATCCACGAGCACTGCGGTCGGCCATGCGCTGGTATCGGATCGACCCAACTTTTTGATTACGGGTGACCTCGCCTTTTTTTACGACCGCAACGCCTTCTGGCATAACTATCCTTTGGGAAACCTTCGGGTGCTATTGCTCAATAATCACGGGGGCCTCATCTTTGATGTCCTCGAAGGCCCTTCGTCAACACCCGAAGCCGGCGAATATTTTATTACGCGGCAAAAACTCAACGCCCGAAAGCTCTGCGAAGAATTCAATTTAGACTACCTGAAAGTCGACCATGTAAGAAGGGTCAGCAACCTGATGAAGGATTTTCTGACAGCTGACTCGGGCACGAAGGTCATGGAATTGGAGACAGACACCGCGTCCAACAAACAAGTCCTGGAGAATCTGAAATCAAAAATCAAAAACAGTTATGAGTTATAAATATCCGTGGGTACCTATCAAAGAGTATAAAGAGATCCTGTTTCATAAGTATGAGGGCATCGCCCGTATCAGTATCAATCGACCGGACGTGCACAATGCTTTCACTCCGCTTACCGTGAACGAGATGATCGATGCGATGCATATTTGTCGCGAGGACGCCGGTATACGCGTGGTGATTCTTACAGGCGAAGGAGGCAAGGCCTTTTGCAGCGGTGGCGATCAGCGGGTGAGGGGACACGGGGGGTATGTGGGTGAAGACACCGTTCCGAGATTAAATGTCCTCGATCTGCAGAAAATGATCCGGTCCATCCCCAAGCCCGTAATTGCGTCGGTTGCCGGATGGGCTATTGGCGGGGGTCATGTTCTGCATGTGGTATGTGACCTGACGATCGCTGCTGAAAACGCGCGGTTTGGCCAGACGGGTCCGAAAGTAGGAAGTTTCGATGGTGGATTTGGAGCATCCTACCTCGCTCGGATCGTGGGCCAGAAAAAGGCGCGGGAGATATGGTACCTCTGCGACCAGTACGATGCCGCGGAGGCCGCCGAGATGGGCCTGGTGAACAAGG
>DASPJC010000533.1:0-6821 GCA_035628815.1 Ohtaekwangia sp.
GCTTACTTTCCTGATGCCGGCGGTGTCAAGTGTCTCCATGGCGCCCTTCGCGACCCGTCCGGCGCCGGTGAGAATGATTTTTAAAGGTGGAAGGCTTACCTTCCTGAGTTCAAGTTTAAGATCGTTCACGTCGTAACATTCGTAGGCGCGGCGCAAGGTGAATGCGTGGTTACGTTTTCCGTATGTCCAAAGTCCATTGTAAGCGCCAACAATTCCCGCGTACCTTCCAAAAGCAACCAGCCTGTTGCCCTGCTTGTCTTTCAGCGCTTCATAGTCGATCAGCCTGATGTTTTTGCTGATGGCCGCCTGGAGCAGCCCGCAATTGTAAGGCTGCTTTTTGATGGTATGCGAAAAGAAGAAATACGTTTTGTCGGCGATCAGCTGGTCTATCGGAACCTCTTTGATACCCATGAGTACATCGCACGCTGATACCGAAGCTTGCGTTGCAACGCCGGCGTGACGGTACTCTTCATCGCGAAAACAGCGCACCTCACTTTCCTGGACAATCACCTTGACGTTTGGAAAGCGCTGTTCAATTTCCTCTGTCTGAAGCGGTGTAAACGGAACGCGTTTATCAGGCGGGATCTTCCCTTCCCGGATCAGGCCAATTTTCATCATGGTAACGAAGCGTTGGATAAATTCATCAAAGTTCGGTCCGACGGGAATTCCGCGTTCTATCTTTCCAGCAATCCGCCGAGAAGAGAGCTTCCTTCCTTGCCGCTGTTCCTTCCGTACGGTGCGAGCGCCTGCACAAGTTTCCGGATGGGCATGGACTGCAACCATACTTTCCCAGTGCCGCGCAATGTAGCAAGGAATATTCCCTCCCCGCCAAAGATCATCGAACGAAGGCCGCCTGCGGTTTGTACATCGAATTCAACCTGCGATTCAAACGCTACCACACAACCTGTGTCTACACGCAATGTTTCGTTGTTCAGCGTCCTTTCAATCACCGTGCCGCCGGCATGAACAAATGCTTTTCCGTCGCCCTGCAGTTTTTGCAGAATGAAACCTTCACCGCCCACAAGGCCGGATCCTAATTTTCTGTTGAATGTGATCGATACCTTCGTACCGTAAGCGGCGCAGAGAAACCCGTCTTTCTGAACGATGATTTGATTCCCCGGACTTTGCGCGAGATCGATGGGAATAACGGTGCCGGGATATGGCGCAGAAAAACCAACGCGTGCTTTCCTGATACCGCGGTTTGTAAAGTGCGTCATGAAAAGTGACTCGCCGGTCAGTATGCGCGAACCCGCCGACAAAAGCTTGTCGAACAAACCCTGGTTGGCTGTTGCACCATCACCCATTTTTGCCTCGAATGTAATGCCGTCCTCCATAAACAGCATTGCACCGGCTTCCGCAATCACAGTTTCGTTTGGATCGAGTTCCACTTCAACGATCTGGATGCTTTCGCCCTTGATCTGGTAATCGATGGCATGGGATGACGTCATAGTTTTTTTTGTTTTGTGAGGTAAAAATAAAAAACCCCGCAAGGCGGGGCGGTAAAACCAATTATTTTTTCTTTTTCTTCCCTTTTTTCAGTTCCTCGTAATCTTCTCTTTCTGCAAGTTTCTTGTCGTCTACATTCTGGTCGAGGAATGCATTGATCTTTTCAATACGCGTGTTCGATTTGATCTCACCAAACTGATCGATATCCACATCAAATCCCTGCAGGTCTTTATGAACCCTGGGCTTCGGTTTCTGATCTGCTTTGCTTTCTTTTTTTGCCATGGTCGTATGGATTACCTGCCTATAAGTTACGCAACTTTCATCTTTAAGGTTTGGATGGCATGGGTAATTCTTTTCGCGACTTCGTTTTTGCCGATGATTTCCATAATCATCATCAAGTCGGGCCCGCCGCCGGCCCCGGTCAGGGATAACCGCAAAGCCTGAAGGATCTTACCGGTTCCGATGCCCAGGGTAGCAGTCACGCCCTCCAGGATGGATTTTGCCCTGTCGGCGGTCAGCTCATCATTTTCTTTCAGGACCTCGTCCTTAAAAGCCGCCAGAACTTTTACGGCTTCTTCATTCCACCTTTTGTTCACAACGCCCTGATCGAATTCCGTCGGAGCATGGAAGAAAAACCTGCCCTGCTCCCACAGGTCTCTGGCAAAGGTGATCCGATCTCTCATCACGTTGGCGATCTTCATGGCTTGAGCGAGCGGGTATTCAATTTTTTGACTGGCCAGGAGGTCCAGGAGAATTTTCCCCAGCTCCTCGTCCGTCTTGGCGCGAAGGTATTGCTGGTTGAACCACTGCGCTTTTTGAATATCGAACTTTGCGCCGGCCTTTCCGATGCGGTCGATGCTGAACGCCTGCGTTAGTTCATCCATCGAAAAAAGCTCCTGTGTGGTTCCCGGATTCCATCCGAGAAACGCAAGGAAATTCAACAGTGCTTCCGGAAGATAACCCGCTTCACGGTAACCGATTGCCAGTTCGCCACTCTGCGGATCTTTCCAGTTCAATGGAAAGATGGGGAATCCCATTTTGTCTGCGTCGCGTTTGCTGAGTTTACCGTTTCCGTCTGGTTTTAATAGCAGCGGAAGATGCGCAAAATGGGGCATCTCATTCTCCCATCCGAAGTATTTGTATAACAACACATGGAAGGGTGCGGAAGGAAGCCATTCCTCACCGCGAATGACATGTGTAATTTTCATCAGGTAGTCGTCTACTACATTGGCAAGGTGGTACGTAGGCATACCGTCGCTTTTCATCAGTACCTTATCATCGATCTGCGCCGCATGGACCAACACCCAGCCGCGAATGAGATCATTTAATCTGATCTCTTCTTTCTTCGGTACTTTCAGGCGGATGACGTATGGCGCACCCGATTGAAGGACCTCTTTCACTTCCTTTTCGGAGAGCGTAAGGGAGTTCCGCATTTGCATGCGTGTGATGCTATTGTATTGCTGGTTATCCACGCCTGCAGCTTTCAGTCGCTCCCGCATCGCATCGAGTTCCTGTTCTGTATCAAAGGCATAGTAAGCCTTGCCTTCGTCAATCAATTGCTGTGCGTATTGTTTGTAGATATCCTTCCGTTCTGATTGCCGGTACGGCGCATATGGTCCACCCACGCCGACACCTTCATCGATGGTTATTCCGACCCATGCCAACGATTCCATAATGTATGCTTCAGCGCCTGGCACGTACCGTGTCTGATCGGTTTCCTCGATGCGCAGGATCATCGTCCCTTTGTTTTGTCGGGCCAGGAGGAAATTATACAGTGCAGTCCTGATCCCGCCAATATGTAAAGCCCCCGTTGGGCTGGGTGCAAAACGTACGCGAACTTCTTTCATTTTTGATTTTCTAACTTGGCCGGCGACTAAATACCGGTCTGCAAAGGTAAAGGATGATTTATATTTACGCCTGAATTCGTGGAATAAAACCCGCTAAAGGCCGCCTGTGAGCCAAAAAATCGCCCGGAAAATCAAAGCCTTTTATACCTTTGCACCTTCATAACCAAGTTCGATGACAGAAGAAAAAAGTTTAAACTTTCTGGAAGAAATTGTCGAGAACGATCTCAAATCCGGGAAGTACAAAAGCATCATCACGCGTTTTCCGCCCGAACCGAACGGCTACCTGCACATGGGGCACGCAAAAAGCATTTGCCTGAATTTCGGGCTGGCGCTGAAGTACGGCGGCAAAACCAATCTCAGGTTCGATGACACTAACCCCGTAACCGAAGAAACAGAATACGTCGACAGCATAAAGGGCGACATACAATGGCTTGGATTTCAATGGGCAGAAGAACTGTATGCATCTGACTATTTCGAAAAGCTGTTTGAGTTTGCCAATGTCCTGATTAAAAAAGGCCTGGCCTACGTCGATGATAGCACGAGCGAAGAGATCGCATTGCAAAAAGGAACACCCACAAAAGCGGGGACAGAAAGTCCTTTCCGGAACCGGAGCATTGAAGAAAACCTTGAGTTGTTTGCCAGTATGCGTGCAGGGAAATATAAGGATGGCGAGAAAGTATTGCGTGCTAAAATTGACATGGGGCATATCAATATGCATATGCGCGATCCGATCATGTATCGTATCAAGCACGCCCATCATCACCGTACGGGGAATGCATGGTGTATTTATCCCATGTATGACTTCGCGCATGGACAAAGTGATGCCATCGAGAATATAACGCACAGTATCTGTACACTGGAGTTCATTCCGCACCGCGAGCTGTACGACTGGTTTATTAATAACCTTGAGATTTACCCGTCGCATCAATATGAGTTTGCACGGCTTAACCTGACGTATACCGTAATGAGCAAGCGCAAGCTGTTGCAACTGGTGAATGAAGGACATGTGAGCGGCTGGGATGATCCACGTATGCCAACCCTTAGTGGTGTCCGAAGGAGGGGCTATACACCGGAGAGCATCCGTGATTTCTGCGAACGTATCGGGGTGGCGAAACGTGAAAACCTGATTGATGTCGGATTACTGGAGTTCTGTGTTCGGGAACATTTGAACAAGATTGCATTGCGCAGGATGGTGGTGTTCGATCCTGTTAAAGTCACGCTCACAAATTATCCTGAAGGCAAGTCGGAGATGCTTCCGGGTGAAGACAACCCGGAAGATCCTGCGGCGGCATCACGGGATATACCTTTCAGCCGTGAACTTTATATTGAGGCGGAGGATTTCATGGAAGTTGCGCCCAAAAAATATTTCAGACTTGCTCCTGGTCAGATGGTTCGCCTGAAAAGCGCATACATTATCAAGTGTGATGAGGTGGTGAAAGATGCAGACGGGAAGATCCGGGAGTTGCGTTGCTCGTATGTTCCTGAGAGTAAAAGTGGTTCCGATACATCAGGCATCCAGGTAAAGGGTACGATACATTGGGTGAGTGTTGCACATGCCGTAAAAATCACGACCCGGATGTATGACCGGTTGTTCAAGGTGGAAGACCTGGGAAGTGCCGAAGGTGATTTTAAAGATTACCTGAACCCCGACTCGCTACAGGTAATGGATAACGTATATGCCGAACCTGCAATCCGAAGCGCCGGCACAACGGATCGCTACCAGTTTTTGCGCAAGGGATATTTTACACTTGACCCCGATGCTAAGGGCGATACGCTGATTTTCAACCGCACCGTTACACTCCGCGACATGTGGGCGAAGGAAACGAAGAAGCATTAGCAGGCTATCCTTTTACGGCGATACAGGAGATCTCTACATTTACGTCCTTTGGCAAGCGGCTTACTTCAACCGTTTCGCGCGCCGGGGGATTTTGCATGAAGTACTTTCCATAGATCTCGTTGACACGCGGAAAATCTTCCATGTTTTTCAGGAAGATCGTGCACTTCACCACCTCGGCGAAGCTCATCCGGGCTTCTTGAAGAACGAATTCCAGGTTACGCATAACCTGCGTCGTTTCCGCTTCGACGGATCCGGAGACCAGCGCACCGGTGGATCTGTCAATGGCGATCTGTCCACTGACAAAAAGCATGTTCCCGGTTTTTATAGCCTGGCTGTAAGGTCCGATCGGTTCAGGTGCCTGGTCAGAATAAACCACTGTATTTGACATGATTATCGTCTTTAATATTTTAATTTAGGAAACCAAAAATAATGAAAGCCGGCGGATAACGGTTGCTATGAAAATTTTAATCATCGGGGAAGACATTAATTTTCAGGAAAGCCACGCGAAATTTGGCGGTGATCACCAGTATGTGCTCGTCGCCGAACATCGCGATGCCGAGAAGTTTCTGACAACATATGACCTGATACTGGACTTTATAATCGACCAGGAGCCGCACCGGTTTGAAATTTACGCCGACAAAAGTGTTACGGTATTCATCAACACGGCCAAGATCAGTCTCGCGGAATTAAGTTTCATGCTGGCCGGCGGAATGAAGGCGCAAATTTTCGGCTTCAACGGTATGCCGACATTTTTGAACCGGCCGGTGATGGAAGTAAGCGTGCGGGTGAGCGAAGATGAGACGGCATTGAAGTTACTTTGTTCGACATTGAAAACGGAATTTCTCATTGTGGATGATCGCGTCGGGATGGTTACGCCGCGCGTGATCTGCATGATCATCAACGAAGCGTACTTCACGGCCCAGGAGGGAACCGCCACGCGGGAAGATATCGACAAGGCCATGAAGCTTGGAACGAACTATCCCTACGGTCCATTCGAATGGTGCCAGCGCATTGGGGTCAAGCATGTTTATGAACTGCTCGAAGCGGTTTACGAAGACACCCGGGACGAACGTTACAAAATATGCCCGTTGCTGAAAAAAGAGTACCTGAAAAACAGCGCATGATAGCGGTAAGAAAAAAAGCCAGGCTTGAATCCTGGCTTTTTATTTAGAAACATCCTGAAATATCAATGCGAATCCCGTGCAACAGCAGATCCGGAATTACCCACGAGAAAGTCGAGGTCGGCGCCTTTGTCAGCCTGCTGAACGTGCTTGACGTACAAGTTTACATACCCGCGATCTGTCACCAGCTCGGGCTTCTTCCACTGTTTTCTGCGGTTCTCCAGTTCCTGTTCCGAAACGTCAAGGTGAATCCGCTTGTTAGGGACGTCAAGTTCAATCATGTCACCGTTCTGAACCAGGGCAAGGTTGCCACCGATTGCTGATTCCGGCGATACGTGAAGCACAACGGTACCATAGGCGGTGCCGCTCATCCTTCCGTCTGAGATCCGTACCATGTCGGAAACACCTTTGTCAAGCAATTTCTTGGGGAGCGTCATGTTGCCGACTTCCGGCATGCCCGGATACCCGACAGGACCGACACTTTTCAAAACCATCACACAGGTTTCATCAATATCAAGGTGAGGATCATCAACGCGCGTGTGGTAATCTTCGATATTCTCGAATACAACG
>DASPJC010000534.1:0-5805 GCA_035628815.1 Ohtaekwangia sp.
ACCGTGTGTGACCCCTCACCGGTCGCGGTAATGGTAACCGGTTGATTATCGCTGCCAGATATTTTCACCCTTTTTTGATACGTACCATCGAGCTCGTATTGCAAATAATTGTGACTTGCCGGATCTGCGAGGCTGGCAAAAATACGGCATTCTTTTCCTTCGAACGTAAAGCCTGCATGCGCAGCCGAGCTGATCAGTTCCAGTCGGCGTTCCGGCGAGTATGTATACCGGCCGAAAGGTTTCAGTTCATCGGCGGGCAGGGTACCGGTCGCCGTGGTTTCTTTGTTCGGTGAACTACATGCCAGACAGAAAATGCAACACAGTAAGGTGATGGGCTTTGCTATCATTCGCTTTTCGTTGATGTATATCATTATAGTATTATGGGAATATCAGAGGCCCCAAAGCGGGCGGGTAAGTTAATGATAAGATTGTAATTCAGTACAGGCTGTTTAATCGGCTCTGCCTTGTTTTTTCCCCGGGTATGTTGTGCGGTTCACCGTTTGAGAAAAGATCCGCTACCACCCGGAAGACGACCTGCTTGCGCGCACAGATTTGAAACAAAAGCTTTAGAAAACAGAAAGAACGGCCCCATAGCCGTACCTTTGCATCAATGAAAAGTAATCTTAACCAACGGCACGCTGAATTTCTGCAGCATCTCTCCATCGATGCGTTAAATCCCATGCAGGAGGAGGTAATTCAAAAAGCTTCGTCAGCCGGCAACCTGATGCTGCTGGCACCCACCGGTACAGGAAAGACCCTTGCCTTTCTGCTACCGGTCATCAGCAGGTTGAAACCGAATCAGCAAGGAGTGCAGGCCATGATTATTGCGCCTTCGCGGGAGCTGGCCTTGCAAATTGAAAATGTGTTCCGGTCGATGAAAACCTCCTATAAGGTAAGCTGTTGCTATGGCGGCCATGATATCAAGATAGAACAGAACAGTCTTATGGAAGCGCCGGCAGTGGTAATTGGTACGCCCGGCCGGATTGCCGATCACCTGCACCGCGATTCATTCACTACCGAAAGCATCAAGATCGTTGTGTTGGACGAGTTCGATAAGTCGTTGCAGTTGGGCTTCCACGATCAGATCAAGGCGATCTTCAGGAAGTTAAACCGGAATGAGCAGCATATTCTCACCTCCGCGACCCGCATGGCGGCACTGCCCGAGTTTCTTCCCTTTCAGAAAATTGAGACCATAAATTATCTCGGGGATGAAAGTGCTTCTAAACTGGAACTAAAACTTGTAAGGACTAAAAGTGCCGAAAAAGTGGAAACATTGATGCGGCTGGTGGCGGGGTTCAACCAGGAGGTATGCCTGGTCTTCTGCAATCACCGCGATGCGGTGGAAAGAATCAGTACGCTTTTCCAGAAGCATAAATTCGAGCATGGCACGTTCCATGGGGCAATGGAGCAAATCGATCGTGAGAAGAACCTTATCAAATTCCGGGGCGGTGCTCATAATGTACTCATAGCAACCGATCTGGCTGCGCGCGGCCTGGACATCCCGGAGATCAGGCACGTCGTTCACTACCAGCTTCCCCCGCAGTACGATGCTTTTATTCATCGCAACGGGCGCACTGCGCGCATGCACGCCGCCGGAGAAGCTTACATCATTCTGGCAGATGACGAATCGCTCCCGCCATACATTGACCGTTCGATCGGGGAAGTAAAATTACAACCGGAACTGCGTTTGCCACCACCCCCGGAATACGCCTGCCTGTACATCAGTGCGGGGAAAAAAGATAAAGTCAATAAAGGGGACATCGCCGGGTTGCTCATGAAAAAAGGTGCACTGCAAAGCGAGGACGTCGGACTCATCACAACGCTCGATCATGCCTCCTTTGTAGCCGTGAAACGCTCGGTAGCAGGGGAAGTACTCAACAGGATCAAAGATGAGAGACTTAAAAAGATAAAGGTTAAAATAGCAATAGCCTCCTAGCCATAACAGGTACCTCACGTGCCGGTTTCAAGTGGCGCAACCCCAAAAAAAATAATGCGGCGTCATTACGATAAATCCATGTTATTCAGCCAGTTTCGCGGTATAGGCCGAACTAATTGAAGAATTAACCCGTTCTTCATTCATACAATCATCAATTCCCACTACCTTTAGGAAATTAATGAACATCATCAGAAGCTGGCGCGAGCAGAAAATTCTGCTCAAGAGACGATTCCCCATCCTTTCAGACGAGGATTTCGCCTTCGAAGAAGGTAAAAAGCACCGTATGCTCGAAAAATTGGAAGAAAAATTGGGCATTACGCGGCCGGAACTCGAAATGATCTTTGCGGAGATACAACGCAGCTAGTTACTCCCGGCGGATGCCCGGTATGTATAGATACCACCCGGAACCAGCAAGCATCCCCGTCCGCGCAGGATCCGGAAACATGTCATTTAAATCAGAACATAGATGAATTACCCGCCGATTACCAAAGTTTACTCGCATGTGTGGAGTAAATATCGCCCTGCAGTTTTGAAACTGATGGTCAATGCAACTGACGGACCACAGGAGTACAAATTCTCCCCACACGAGTTCCGGAGTGTCAATCCAAAGGAAAAAGGCGGTTATGGCTTCACCCTCCAGGTTTTTCAGGGTAAAGCAGTGAATAATATCAAAGCTTCGGTCGTCGCGCAGGATTTACTGTCGATCCTGAAACAATCCCGAAAAGCACTTGAACTCACCGAAGAATCCACCTATGAGTTTGTGATGGATAAGCAATTTGTATTGCACGTGACCAAGCTTGAAAAAGAGCCGGTCGTAGCAGAAGAAATTGCAGATCCCGCCATCGCCTGATCTGTTCTTACTTTCGTTCCTGACCAGTCACGAAGACTATAACTGACGACCGGTGTATCAGTGATACGCCGGTCGTTTATTTTTAGAACGCCTGCTATTGCAGTCGCCCGGACTCTCGTCACACCTGCTTAACCCTCGCTTTACGAAGCTGCTTTTCATGCGGCGCTATGGGTCACCGGTCAAATAGCCTGTTATAAAAGGTGCAATGCGTAATAAAGGAATGTAAATTCGGGTTATTATGTTGATCCTCTGGATCGGTGAAAATTTAGCAACAATGAAATGGACTTACATCATCAGGCAAAAAATGAAAGTGGCGCTGCTGCTGGGATGCGTCATGCTGCTCGTGGGATTTACAGCCATTATGCAACAACGGAATATCAAAGATCTGAGCGAATCGTATTCATCCATGTATTACGACCGCCTGATCCCGGCAACTGATATCTTCTACCTGACGGAACATTTGTATAACAAAAGGCTCCTCATGGAGGAGTTATTGTATACCGAGAGCGGACCGGCGCCGAAAATCATGGTGCAGCAACTCAAGATACATAATGATTCGATCGCCAGCCTGATCGCCCGCTTTGAGGGTACTTACCTCGTGAAGGATGAGTCACAATGCCTGAAAAATTTTAAGAGCCGTGTGCTTCACTACAACGGGGTAGAATCGGATATCCTCCATGCGTTCACCCATGTGTCGGTCGACGAGGCAAGACGGCTATATGAAAAGGACGGCGAGCGGGATCTGCAGCAGACCATACAATTATTGGGGCAACTCACCAGGATCCAATCAACGGTAGGGCTGGACTTGTTCAATGATTCCCATGGTATTGTCTCGACGCATGATATGGTACTGACCATTCAGATTGCGATTTCGATCGTCATTGGCGTGTTGATCCAGGGACTCGTGCTATCCTCCCGGATGATCGACCGACAGGACCAGCACTTCAATCTTAATTAGCCACCATGGCAGCGTCGGTGCTGTGCGTGTGGTATTGGTCGCCGGCACTATACAACCTCGACATCCCCCTTTCCCAAAAAATCGGCATAGCGTGCGGCCGCAGCGGTGACTTGTTTCCATCGTGCTTTCACAACCGTTGAGAAACCTTCCACCCGCACCTGCATGTTGCCTTTCACTTCCCGGCCTTTCCATATGCCGGCGATTTTACCATCGACTATTACGACGGGCTTGAAGATGCCGTTCCCGGCTTGTTGTGCGAATGCCGGGTCGAGAATGGCGGAGCGATCCTTGTACGCCACGGCATATTCGTCGAACGCCGGCAAGAGTTGAACAGATTTCTGTGGCTTTAGCTTGTTACCGTCGTCCATTTCTTTAGAGAACCAGTATGTTATCCCTGATAATTCACTGCTGGCGAGGTGACCGTTATTCATTTCTAAACTTTTCTTTGCGTCGCTTGATGTGAGACCCGCCCACCAGGCAAGATCCTGTAGGGTAGCGGGACCTCTGCTTAAAAAATATCGTCTGCCGATCTCGGCAAGTGCTTCTTCATGGGGTAACGATTTCGGACGCGTTACCTGCTTGTCGAGTAAGCTGTATGTAAACTGCTTCCCTTGCCGTGGACCGCTGCAAATGATCTCGTCCTGTTCGGCGTTGAATAATAAAAGTCCAAGCCTGATGTCGTCCGTAATAACCTTCCCTTTCTGCAGTATGCCCTGGAGTACGCCGCGTGTCAAAAAAGGCTCCGTCTCAAGCGCTTTCGCGATGAGACTGTTGCTTCGGCGCAATACTTTTTCGTCGATACCCAGTTTCCGGTGCATACTGCGGGCGGTTGCTTTCAGACGCGCTGCCGAAAGACGCAGCATCCAACGGATATCTTCCGGCAGGACGAAATGCCACGTGGGCCGTAATACATGGGTACGCAGGATATGTCCGGCATTGAAAGCTTTTTCCACGTCGGCATCGGTAATATTTTCTACCCTGTTGCCGATTGCCCATTTAACACTGGCATATTCCTGTGCCTGAAGGCAACCCATCCAGCGGATAATATCCTGCGATGTTTTCAGCCCGGTACCCACGAGTTGTTGGTGGGTCAGTCGGTGGTTCGAAATAGCACTGCTTTTCATGCGGCTTAAGTTGTGACGGTTCTTTGAATCGGGTGCAAGATAATCATCCTGTAAAGCTTAATATTCCTATGGGTAGAAACCTCGTCCATGAGAAGTTAACCGTGTGTTTCCCGGGTTGTTTGTAGTGTAAAGCACGCGTAACTTTTAGGGAGACGCATTGTTTTCAGCGACGTTAATCAAACACTGATGGCGCTGTTTTGTTATTTGCCCGTCTTGTCATCCGAAGGGTGGCGCCGAATGTCTAACTTTTAATACAAAACGATAACCCGTTCACCGTTAAACCACGTTGACTTCTACTATTAAAGCAACCGGCTCCGACGGCCTTTTTAAAATGCTGCGATGATTCGATACCTTCCTTTACTGCTGTGTTTTTTTTCGGTCGGGGGTGCGCACGCACAAACGCCGCAAGGGCCGGACAGCCTGATCAACCTGCTGCGAACGCTGCCGCAAGGCCCGGGCAAGATCGATGTGTACGTCAGGATATGCTGGCATTATATCGATAAGGCACCTGACTTGTTGCTGGCGGCAAAGTACGCAGATAGTGTAAAAATACTGGCGACAGCATTGGGCGACGAAAAAGGTATTTTCCAGGCGACGTACAGCCAGGGGGTGATCAGTCACCAAAAGGGAAACTATGCACAGGCATTGTCCTGCCTGGACGCGTACATCGGTTACTGCAAAGCTGCCGGCGATTCTTCACTACTGGCGAAAGGCCTCTATCATTCTGCAATTGTTCATATTCACAAGGGCAATTATGAGCGGAGTCTGGCGCTTTTTTACAGAATTCTGGCAATCGAGGAAGCAGGAAATAATCCAAAGAAGGTCGCCACCATCCTCAATGCCATTGGCGCCGTTTACAAGAACGCTGGTAAATTCAGGAAAGCCATAACCGCCTATCAACAGGCCGCCGGAATTTTCAAAAGTTCAAACCTGGCCC
>DASPJC010000535.1:0-4128 GCA_035628815.1 Ohtaekwangia sp.
CATCGGTTACCCTACCCGCTACGACATGCGTGAACAAAATGCTGGCAGACGTTTCCTGATAATACAGGCTTCTCAACCGCTGCAACTCCATCTCCCGATCACGCATAATGTAGCTCTCGCGTGAAGACCATTGGCGGACCATATCTATTACGCTCCTGCTGAGCGAATCTGCCGCGTGCAGTTTATATCCGCTGATGTCGTGGTAATTTGTCCCGAACGGGTCAACCACGATCGCGTCCGCACGGAGATATCTTTCATCATTCAGGATAATTAATGCCTGGTAGCGGCCGGCGTTGAAACGCTCCGTTTTGATGAGTTGCGGAAATATGTAATACTCATCGGGATGATCGAGGTTGACGATGAACGTTACTTTTATGAAAGACTGATCAATACTTTCATGAGGGTAGTCTAACGTTAGTTTTCCGACCCCTGTGGAACGCGGCATGAAGTCCGGAAATCTGTCGAACGAATACTTCGCTAACGGCCGGTTATTTTCCCAGTGTTCTTTGATGCGTGCCCCGGTCAGTACTTCGTCCTGAAAAGAAGGCCGCGTCGCCCCATACCAGCGAAAATCGCCTTTGAATGATTTGTTGAAATCAAATTCACGAAGCTTGAGCAGGCCTTCCTTGAATTCATAGTTATAGTAAGGTTCATAATCGAACGCCAGACTGAACGCGTCCTTTTCAACGTACGTCGCTTTGCCGGGATAAAACGGACCTGCAAGATAATGCTGCGTCGAGTAGCTGCGGGGGATCAGGCCGAACAAATGGTACCGGTCCGCCTGACGGATGTATATGTTCTTGTTGTGAACATCGGCTTTGACGGTGATGAAATAGCGCCCCAGTTTCTTCAATTCATCTTCCGTAAGTTTGTCTGGCATTTCAACCAGGGTGCAGTGGGCCGGAAGTTTGTGCCGGTCAACCGAGAAGATCAATTTCTGCGCGGAATCAATACACATATCGTGAACGGTCAGCAAAGCGTTCCGCATGCGCAATTCTATTGTATGTCGTCCCGGTTTAATGGCAAAGGAATATGGCTGAATTGTTTCCACGTCCCTGTAGTATACAGGTTGGCCATCCACATAGATTACGATGACGGGATCAATGTCGGCATAGCGAATAACAAAAGGGGCAAACTGGGTAATGGCTGAAACCGTGCGCTCCTCAAAATAACCCCCATCGGGAAACAAAAATTTATAGAATGCCAGGCTGTCAAGCCCCAACGTCTGTCGCCAGTACGCATAGTCGAGCCGTTTCAAAATATCATTATCGATACGCTGCGTATTGAACGCATTCAGCACGACACGCTGCTTCGGCTGTTTCGCCAGGTCCGGCACGGCAGGCACATGCTGTGAAATAAATTTCTTCGAAATGGCATAGGCTGTAAGATCAACATCCTGTACGGGCTTCCCCAGGGCATCGGTGACAGAAATTACGAACGTCGTAGTTTGTCCCGGATAAACGAGCGGAGGATGCTCGATCGTGATAGCCAGGTTTTTTTTATCAAATGGAATGTTGAATTCCTGTGACTGGCTCTCGCCAGCCCATACATACTGCACGCTGAGATTGTAATGATCAGCGGCGCCGGCGCTTCTCTTTATTGCAATCTGCTGACCTTCCCCGGTTAAGATCAGTTTCTTATTCCTGAACAAGTAGAAGCGCAACGCAATCTTCCTGGGATTTTCGGTCCCGATGAAAAGTGAATCGCGGGTCCTGCTGGCAAGTACCTGCAGCTGATCCGGCTTCCCGCCAATTTGAATATAAGAAACCTTGTCGCCGCAGACTATACTGTACTGCGTCGCGAAATAATTCAGTTTTTCAACGTGGGGCAACGTGATCATTTTTGACTGCTTACCTTCACTGCTGTTCATTTCCAGCCGGATCTCCCGACATCCAAGCATTTTGTCAGCGTTGATCCGCAGGGTATCATTTTGCAAGTCAAACGTTACGGGTAGTTTCTCCCTGTCGAAAGACAGCGTCACCTGCTTCACCACGCGCTCATTTTCGCTGTTCAGAAAAGAAACGACGGCATCATACGCCATTGCCACATCGGGCATAACGGTTTCCGGAATAACGACTTTTGTTTCGTCGATTGATTCAAGCTTCGTTTCATGAAACCACAGCGTATCCGGAATAAAAATTTTCCGATCATAGTATGCCTTGACTGACGATGGCTTGAGCAAAATTTCAATCCGAACATCAAACAACGGCATATCGTTGGAGTCGGTCCCCTTCAGGTAAAGGGCAGTGGGTTTTCCGTTTTCGGCATTCTCACTCCGTACGGAATAGCTATTACTCTTCAATGAATAATCCTCGTACTGAAAACTACCGGAGATCAGCTGCCGCCTCTTTTTGTCCACGAGCTCCACAGTATAACTGTTGTCGAGCTGCAGCTTCATGCTGTCGACAAGAACGAAGTCAAACTTGTAGGCACCTTTGCGAAACGGCTTAACGGAAGTCAGCTTTCGAGAGAAACCATTGGGATAATACTTATTCAGGTTTACAACAACGTCTTTATTGAAAGGCTTCCCCTTACGGCTGGTTACGTAAGCTTTCACCCGTACCGTATCGCCCGGTTTATACTGTGGCTTGTTGAATGCGACATATCCTGTCTGGGGTTTCGGTTTGAATATTCCTGACAGGCGGTAATAAAACCCGGGAGCAGATATGCCTCCTCCATTGATTATTGACTGTATATTATTCTTGAGGTAAAAAACCGGGGAAGCGATATGGTTGAACGGAAATGTTCCGATGATCTTTCTCCCTGTGCGAACGAAAAAATTGCTGTTATAATGCCTTTCAATTTCGAAGTACGCACAATGCCCCGCGTAATTCACCGCCACTAACCCGCGCCGGTTTGATTTTTTTAACCGGTAGGTTTTAGTCTGCGCATGATAGGGTATCTTTTTTCGTTTGATCGTTACATCAGCACCCGAAATCTCCCGCCCCGATGAATCATAAAAGATCATTACGAGGTCGCGCTGATTGTTCAGAATCTTTATGTCAACATTGTCGACGGAGTGCAGCTCGCCACGAAGGCTTCCTTCGTTCGAACTGATAAATAGATAATGTCCTATGGGCAGCTTTTTTTGATAGGTGGAATCCGTCGGGTAAAAGTCATGAAGATTTTTCAGGTATGAATTTTCCAGGTTCCACATGTCGGCGTAAAGCCGTTCAGCCTGGTCGTTGCTGATCCTGTAGATAAACGTGTAGTAACTGCTTATGCGGCTGTGGGCCAGATCCTGCGCCAAGACATCCGGAAGTTGTGATAAAATAGTCCCGAAAATAAAAAAGAACCTGTAAAATCGCGCCATGGGTAAGTGTTTAGGTATCGGTAGGATGCATGGTGCGTTGACTTTCCATAAATGAACGTAAATATTTTTAAAGTTTTTTTTCTGCATGGCCCCATTACAGGCCATTAAGGCAATAAAAAAAGAAAGCATGATAAACGGAGCACCTGCCTGACAGCATTCTTCTGGGGATTACTGCCGCATTGAAAAAGAGGCTTACGCCAATTCGTCACGGGTCATCGCTGCCGACGGGAAAGAAATGAAAAACGGTTGTCGTTGCTGATGAGATCCGGGCCAGACCCTGAACTTCCGCCAGGTGTTCCCTTTTTCTTACAACGATTGTTTTAGGCCAACCAATGCCTACAAATTATTCCGTCTGCAAACTTCTGACGGGGTTGACCATAGCCGCTTTCAAAGCCTGAAAACTGACTGTGGCCGCCGTGACGGTCATTGCGAGCGCCGTCGAAAAAAGGAAGATCCACGGACTGATCACAATCCTGAAATCATACTGCATCAGCCATTCACGCATATAATAGAATGCTACAGGCGAAGCAATGACACAACTGACCAGCACCAGCAGGAAGAATTCCCCCGACAACAGCAGCCACACCTGCCCGATAGACGAACCCAGCACTTTTCTGATCCCGATCTCCCGGGTACGCCGTTCGGCCATGTACGCCGCAAGACTGAACAACCCCAGACAGGAAATCACAATGGCGAGAACAGCGAACAAACCCGAAAGCTTTTGAACCAAAGATTCCTGTTCAAACTTCGCGGCGTATGCATCATCGACGAAGTGGTAGCTGTACGGATAGGATGGATTGAACCTCGTAAATATC
>DASPJC010000536.1:0-5163 GCA_035628815.1 Ohtaekwangia sp.
GTGTTGATGTGTTGATGTGTTGACGATTGGTGAAACCCTAAACTCGAAACCCGAAACCTTGAACCTTGAACCTTGAACTTTGAACCTTGAATTTTGAACTTTGAACCTTGAATTTGAACACTCCGTCCATGCTAAAGCACAACTTACTTTTGATCTACAGAAACTTTAAACGCTTCAAAAGCACTTTTTTTATTAACCTCGTTGGCCTGTCGGCAGGACTGGCTTGTACGCTGCTGATCCATCTTTGGGTGGATGACGAGCTCCGCATTGACAGGTTCCACGAAAAAGCAGACCGGCTTCTTCAGGTCATGGAACACCAGCAGCATGCCGCCGATATCAGGGTTACGGATTCAACCCCCGGGGCGTTGGCAGAGACACTCGCCGATGAGATCCCGGAAGTCGAATACGCAACGGTGGTTACACCGACTTACTGGTTCGATAAATTCATGCTTTCCAGGGAGGAGAAAAAAATTGATGCGACCGGAATCTATGCCAGCAACGATTACTTTAACGTCTTTTCGTATGGACTCGTACAGGGCGACAAGGACCGGGTGTTGTCAGACAAGAACTCGATTGTCATTTCCGAGTCTGTCGCGAAAGCCTTGTTCAACACGACAAACGATCTTGTTGGTAAAGCGATTGAATTTCAACACGAGAAAGAGTTTCTCATCTCCGGTGTTTTTAAAGATGTACCGGCCCACGCAAGTGCGCGGTTCGACTTCGTTTTACCCTTCCCGGTGGCCATCGAAATGAATCCCGGTCTGCTGAATTGGGGAAACTCAGGACCCATGACATTCGTCGTGCTAAAAGAAGGCAGCGATCCGGGCGCGTTCGACAAGAAAATCAGTGGGCTTATTAAAGCAAAGACCGATGTTACACATCGTACCTTGTTCTCGCGAAAATTTACAGACGCTTACCTGTATGGTGGATACGAGAACGGTGTTCAGACAGGCGGAAGGATCGAGTATGTTATCTTGTTTTCCGTGGTCGCCATCTTTATTCTCGCCATCGCCTGTATCAATTTCATGAACCTGTCAACGGCGAAAGCGTCCAGGAGAATAAAAGAGGTCGGTATCAAGAAGGTGGTCGGTGCCAGTCGGCGGGCCCTGATCTTTCAGTATATGGGCGAGTCGATGTTCATGACGTTCCTTTCGCTTTCACTGTCGATCCTGATCGTCGACATTTTCCTGCCGCAGTTTAATGACATCACCGGCAAGCAGCTGGCATTACAGTTTGATCTGCGAATGATACTGTCGTTTCTGTGCATCGCGACCCTCACGGGAATCCTGGCCGGGAGTTACCCGGCGCTCTACATCTCTCGGTTTAGTCCTGCAAGCGTCCTGAAAGGGAAGTTGGACAACGCGATCGGCGAGTTGTTTGCACGAAAGGGATTGGTCGTTTTCCAGTTTTCGCTTTCTGTGGTTTTCATTGTGTCTGTGCTGGTCATATACCGGCAGATAAAATTTCTTCAGACAAAAAACCTGGGGTATGACAAAGAGAACGTTATCTACTTTCAACGGGAAGGACGCACCGTTCAGAGTCTTGAGCCCTTTCTTATTGAAATGAGAAAAATTCCGGGTATTATCAGCGCTTCCAGCATCGGCCAAAGTATGGTGGGCGGCGGTAATACGACCGATCTCGAATGGGAAGGGAAAGATCCGGCTGTCAAAGTTCCTTTCGCGATCCGACCTGTCAGCTACGACGTGATCGAAATGCTGGACATCGAGATAACGAAGGGCCGTGCGTTTTCAAGGGACTTCCCTGACAGCGCGAAAGTTATCTTTAACCAGGCAGCCATGGAGGTGATCGGATTTGAGGATCCCATCGGAAAAACGATAGACATCGGTGGTGGTGTTGCACTGGAGATTATCGGCATCGCGAAGAATTTTCACTTTGAATCGCTGCGCACGGAAGTAAAGCCGATGATGCTGGTGCTGGTCCCGCAATACACCGAAAAAATAATAGCAAAGATCGAGGCGGGAAAGGAACAGGAAACGCTCGCACGGCTCCAGGACTTTTATGTGAAATTCAACCCGGGTTTCGATTTTGATTACCGTTTTATGGATGCCGACTACCAGCAGCAATATGGCGAGGAATTGCGAATCTCAAAGCTGTCGAAGTACTTCGCGGGCCTGGCGATCCTGATCTCATGCCTGGGACTGTTTGGCCTAGCTGCCTTCACCGCCGAACGACGGACAAAAGAGATAGGCATCCGGAAGGCTTTGGGATCCAGCGTCGGCGAAATTGTCTACTTGCTTACCAGTGACTTCACCAGGATCGTTCTTCTCGCAGTTGTTATTGCGCTTCCTGTAAGTTTTTTCATTACACATCAATGGCTTGACAATTTTGCGTACCGGATACCGCTGGAGTGGTGGTACTTTGGAATCTCGGGCCTTCTTGCCATCTGCATCGCATGGCTTACGGTCGGAACCCAGGCAATCAAAGCAGCCAGGATAAATCCCGCAAAGTGCCTGAAAGATGAATGACGTGTTGACGTGTTGATGTGTTGATGTGTTGATGTGTTGATGTGTTGATGTGTTGATGTGTTGATGTGTTGATGTGTTGATGTGGGGCTAGCGACAAATGTCTTCGGTGGCTTTCGGATATTTTTAGGCGATGTGCGCGGGTGTTCAGGTGTTCGCGTCGAATGCAGTACTGTGTGCGCAATTTTGCGCCGTTCATCATCATCCAAAATCCAGCATCTTCCTATGAAGCCCCTCTAAATACCAATCACCCATTCACCATCCGTCTTTGTACGCAATCCCCGGTCACCTTGTTCAGGTTTGAACACCCACGAAAAAAAAATGTCACCTGTGGCTTTGAAACCTGGCTTTTCGCGAGTGGCATCATAGTGGACTATGTTGCATTCAACCAACAAAAAAATTATGAAATACCGGACCTTCTCTTTTCAATGCATGCTTCTTTGTTCCGCACTTCTTATGAACAGCCGGGCATGGTCACAATCCAGTGCCTTGCCGGAAGATCCGGAAAAGATAAAGCAGGCGATCTTTCACCAGGACAGTCTTTTCTGGGCCGCATACAATGCCTGTGACATTGATAAAATGGCGGTTTTTTTTACCGATGATGTCGAATTTTATCATGACAAAGGTGGGGTCACGACCTCGCGCGCCGCGGTAATAGCGACGACACGAAAGAACCTTTGTGGCAACGAAAACTTTCGGCTCCGAAGAGAAGCTGTGGAAGGTAGTGTCGAGGTTTTTGAGCTGGCGAATTACGGCGGACTGATTTCCGGAAAGCACCTGTTTTATATCAATGAAACCGGTAAGAAGGAAAGACTTGACGGCCTGGCCAGGTTCACACAGGTCTGGCAGTATAAAGACAACCAGTGGAGGATGTCACGGGTATTAAGCTATGATCATGGTCCGGCGCCTTACAAAGCGCAATACGCGGAAGTAACGGTGTCTCCCGCTTTGCTCCGGCGTTATGCGGGAAAGTATGTATCCGCCCGGGCCGGAACAATGGACATTCAGCAGGATGGTAACACAATGAAACTGGTCGCCGGAGATTTTCAGGTAACGTTCTATCCGGCATCGGATAAATTGTTCTTCCTGAAAGAGCGCGATTTGCAGATCGAATTTGCCAGTGAGAATAGCAGGATTTCGAAGGTCATTGTGCACGAACATGGGAATGTCATTGAAGAGGCGAAGCGGCTTGACTGACCCTCCTCATTAAGGATCGCGTTGCGAAAGCGGTGTTTTGAGATTTTATATGCCTGGCGGCATATGCAGTTAAGTGTTTGATATACAAATTGTTATGAAAACATGCTAATTTCACCCATACATATACATTAGCTATATAATTACTTTATGTAAAGCAACATAAGACGGCGAAAACCAAATAGTTAATTGATTTACATTAAAGAAAAAATTAAGTCACTTTTAACTGCCACCCGCTTCCTTTTGACGCCGATATAAACACCTTGTCACTGGGTTCGAAGGAACTGTCCGAAGTCCGAATACGGAGCATCGAATGTCCTAATGCTACGGTAACTTCATAATGGCTCCCCAGGAAACTCACCTGTTGGATTCTTCCGGCGCTGCTTTTTCTACCCTTGCGCGATAAGCGAAGATTCTCCGGACGGACGATGATGCCGGTGTTTTGTCGTCGCGGGTTCGAAGCGATTTTCAGGAGCGCCTGGACCTGCGGCGACAGCAGATTGAACTTCCCGAACAAGCCGGCGACATAAGTGTCTACCGGTTGCCGGTAAATCTTTTCCGGTTTGCCGGTCTGCACCGCGGCGCCGTCGCGCATCACCAGGATCTTGTCCGCCCAGGAAAGGATGTCGGACGGTTCATGTGAAACAAGGATGCAGGTGATCCGCAGTTTTTCACCAATGTCGCGTATCACGGCTTTTAACGTATTCTTGTGTGGGATATCCAGGTGAGAAAAGGGTTCATCCAGCAACAGAAGTTTCGGGGATGTCGTCAGCAATCGCGCGAGGGCTATGCGTTGCTTTTCCCCGCCAGACAACTGGTCGGTCTTGCGCATCAACAGGTGATCGATCTGGCAAACCTTGTACAGGTCAGCGGCCGTTTCAACCGGGAGATCGTTCGCATACGCCAGTACTTGCTCGACCCGCAAAAACTTCGGCAGTTCAAAATTCTGTGACAGGTAAGCGATGCCGGGATGACCGGGTACGAGCCGTTCTATTACCTTCTCTCCATCAAATGACACTTCTCCCGCGTCTGGCTGGACCAGGCCGGCGATGATCTTTAATAAAGTGCTTTTGCCCGAGCCGGTCTCGCCCGCGATGGCAATGCGCTGTAATCTTCGCTGTGAAAAACTGGTAGGTTTCAGCGAAAAGCTGCCCTCACCTTTCCAGGAAACAGCGGATACGGTTAATAACGTCATGTTTGCTTTCCGGATGATTTCTTATTCTCCCAGGTATCCATTTTGATTTTTTCGATCAGCAGGGAATTCTTGAATTCATGGATGAGTTGCTCCATCTCGGATTCGCGTGACTGGAGGTCGCGGTACTCCTGTTCATGTGCATCAATCACGGGGCGAAGCTTACCAAGGTTATCCTGGATACTCCCGATCGCAGCCGTGAACTGTTCTTTTTCCGCAGCGTTTTCAGTCCCTTCATTCCTGGCCTGCAGCTGCGCCAGCACTTCCTCAAAATACAGGATCATATCCCAGGGA
>DASPJC010000537.1:0-2717 GCA_035628815.1 Ohtaekwangia sp.
CGGACTTGACGGGAATTTCTTTCAAGGTGTTGGACTGGTAATCCGCGACGCCGCCAACGGTTGGCATAAGCTGACCAAAACTTCCTGCACAGACGGTTGCCAATACTGTGCAAAACATTATACTTTTCATAGGGAAATATTTAAAGGGAGGCCGCAGGGACCCCCTTATTACCAATCAATGTTCG
Organism: Ohtaekwangia sp.; assembly: GCA_035628815.1. Lineage (GTDB taxonomy): Bacteria > Bacteroidota > Bacteroidia > Cytophagales > Cyclobacteriaceae > Ohtaekwangia. The sequence continues at coordinate 186 of DASPJC010000537.1, forward strand.
TCTTCCAGGAATCCCGTGCGCCGGACGCCCGAAACGATATACGTTGTGCCATAGGCCGGCGTGTCATCGTCGAAGGACACTTCGAAGTAAATGCTATCCGTAACCACACCGGAGGTCGAACGGCCTTCTTTTAAAAGAACCTTCCCATTCTGCACAATCACTTTGCTGTCGTAAAAGGCATTCGCAGATTCTTCCGTAGAAAATTCATACGTCTCCATATCCACGGCCGCCTTGATCTTAAACTCCCAGAAATTCTCTTCATCGCTGACCCATACGGAATCGCCATCATCTGCTGAAGTATTAAAAGTGAGCAGCTTGGAATAACCGTGCCCAACGTCTTCATACACACCGGGCGCGGATTCCACCTGGTAGGTTACCCACCATTCGCCCGAAACGGGATATGTTGAGGCATACGTGACTTCTGGTTCGTCGGGCGTGCATGCCGTGATGGAACCCAGCGAGATTACGAACACTGCACAATATTTGGTAAAAAGTCTCATGATCTGATTTTTAAAGTTTTTCGAAAATCCTTAATGCGTCGCCGTAGCCGGCATTGATGACTGACCAGCTGTAGTGTGAGCCTACCGATACCGTTGCATTTTCCGCATAGAACAGGCTTCCGTTTACCAATTGCTGGGGCACACCGAGGTTTTCGTCATCATAATGATAGAAATAGACACCCGCAGGAACAGTTGGTGGCGCTGTTCCACCAATATTGTCCGCATAGTAGAGACCGGGAGCAATTTTGCTGACGTTGGACACACCGAACGCGCCTGCATTGCGTTGATAACTACCTGTCAGATCCAACGCTGCTGCTTCGGACGAGATCACCCCCACGTAACGCCGTTCTACCGCCGCATAACCATCGTCGTTCGTTGCGGTATACACAATGGTATAAACACCGGGTGTATTAACGTCAACCGCGTCACCGCTAACGACTACGTCGAGTGATTCGTCGCCCTGACTGGCCGTAGCGCCGGGATCGGTAAAAGGAGTTCCAACCGCGATCGCGTTCCACTGTTCGCCGTTCAATGTGACAATCGGAAAATAATAAACCGTTGAAAGTCCTTCCGACGTGAGTTCATCGCACGCGGTTACAATGACTGACAAAGCAGTCATCACTATGAATATTTTCAGTTTCATCGTTGCTGGGTTTAGAAGTATTGACTGTTAGGATTGACGTCCCACCACACCGGTGTCGTGAAGGGCATCTGGTTGGGCGTATTGGGATTGCGCGTGCGCTCATAGTCCGTAAACAAAAGTCTGCGCGGCAGCCTTTCATTCTCGCTTACGCCCTCGATGGGATATGTCGTTTTTCCGGGCTCCCAGCCAGCCGATCCATAGTCAACCCATTCGCCATCGACAATATTCGCTGCAGGATAGCCGGTTCGATTCCTTTCGAAAAATGCCTCGAGGCCCTGGGCGCCGGCCATTGCCACCCACTTTTGCAAAATTATTTGTTCAAGCTTCTCTTCAAAAGTTCCGGCAACAGGATAAGCATAAGCGCCGCCTGCATCTGTAAAAGAACCGCCATTGAGATTGAACCGATCAAAAGCCGCGTCCACACCGGCATCATATAATTCCTTTGCCTCGTCGCCACCAAAGTACCGTTCACGCGCTTCTGCCTGAAGGAAGTAACTTTCCGGTTCTGAAATAAAATATACCGGGTCGGTGGGACGTAACAACGCACGTGCCAGCCCTGTTGCGAGTGTAGCCCCACTGTTAGGGGCGTTAAAATCACCCTGCCGCAGGGGCCGGAGTGGTTGTCCCGGCGTACCGGGTTGGTACAATTCGCTTAAACGTGGATCGTCATTGGCTTCGAGGTATGCAAACAAAGTCGTACTGGCCCGAAGGTTGTTCGGTGTGTTTAATCGCCGCTGATCCTGTTCATACAACGGATTGCTTTTATCCTGCTGGTCCACAAATTGTGTCATGGCAGCATCCTCCGATAAAAACTCCGCGCCCGCGTTGTAAAGCGCTTCAATGCCGGCCTCTGCAACGTTTGGCCTGGCGTATACCTGCCGCAGGTATATTTTGAGCTTTAAGGTATTGGCAAACTGGATCCATTTCTCCATGTCGCCGCCGAAAATAAAATCGGCAGTACCCGGGTTTTCGGATGTTTCAGCGTCCAGGTCCCTGGCCAGTGCGTTGTCGATCCGAACAATGAGCGAATCATAGATCACAGAACCTTCGCGATACACCGGATGAAGCAATCCCTCCTCGGCACGCAACGCTTCGTCAAAGGGAACCGAACCATACAGGTCGGCCACCACCTGGAAGGTATAGGCCTCCATGACAGTAGCCATAAGGTAGTAGCTCCAGTTCCCGTCAGCCTTCGACCTGTTCTTCACGAACTTGAGATCATTCAGGGCTCCGGCGTATAATTCCGCAAACCCGAGTTCGAAGGTCGATGGCTGAATGATAAATGCATCGACATCCTTGTATTGGTTCGACGCGTTGTTCTGTGTCCAGTACTGGGACCAGATGCCGCCGATGAGGTTATAGTCTCCCCCGATGACACCTGCCGTGGAC
>DASPJC010000538.1:0-19984 GCA_035628815.1 Ohtaekwangia sp.
GTGGCGCCTTCAATTTTCCCCTTGTCAGCCAGGCTGGCAATTATACCATCGGCGCTTCGACCGCACTGAGCTGTTCCAGTACCATGACGGGCGCTACGGATGTTACCCTTTCAACGGCGCCCACAGGAGCTGGATCCGTCAATGGCGGCACACAGTTGTGCATCGGACAGGAAGCGACCTATACGGTATCGGGCGTGAGCGGCGCGACTACCTTTACCTGGGAGCTACCGTCCGGCATCGAACCGGTCTCACCCAGTGTGACCGCATCCATTACCGTTACGGCTGTGAGTGCGGCATCGGGCGTAATTCGCGTGGTGCCTTCCAATGCCTGCGGGAACGGCCTGCCGGCTCAGCGGAATGTAAGTACGCTTCCACAACCTGATGTAGAGATCACCCTGCCTGAAAATGTTTTTGCGGAGAAACCTGCTGCTTTTGCTTTCACATCGTCCGTTAATCCATCTGGTATTGCATGGACTTTCGGCGATGGCCAGGGGTCTTCCGAGCCTGACCCCGTCATTACGTATGCCTCAGCCGGGAGCTTTGAAGTAAATCTCACGATCACCGATAACAACGGGTGCGTCGGAACGAATACAAAAGCGCTGGCCGTTGACCCTAAAGCGACGTTGGGCGACCTGTCAGTCAAGAATGTCGTCACCGCGAATGCAGATGGCGACAACGATTTTCTTTTTATCGATAACATTCATGAGTTTCCCGGAAATGAAGTCAGCGTATTTGACCGCTGGGGCGTAGAGGTTTTCAGGCGAAAGGACTATGCGAACGACTGGGATTTCAGAAAAGGCGATGCATACCTGCCTGCTGGAAATTATGTATGTGTCGTGAAATTCAACGGCAAAGTTTTTTCACGCGCCATCACGGTGCTTAAACAGCAATAATTTGAGAAAGACTTTACTTCTGGGGATGGCGGTTTTCATCGTTGGTTGCGGCGTAAGGGCGCAGGACGCTCCGTTGTTTACGCAAAAGCTGACGAATTCTTTTTTGTATAACCCATCAGTCGCCGGCAATACGTTTGGCTCTATCACACTTTCTCATCGCAAATTCTGGTCGGGGGTAAAAGGGTCGCCTAATACGAATTTCATCAGCCTGCACACACCTTTTGGTCAACACAAGTTCGGTACAGGAATTAATTTTTACCAGGATAACGTTGGCATTACCCAGGCCCTGTATGGTGCGGCGGCCTTTGCCTATCATATAAAGATCACCGATACGAAGCTGCTGTCTTTCGGCGTATCGGCAGAATATAACAGTTTGAAGATCGACATGACCAAGGTCGACGTGGTCGACAGTGATGACCAGCTGCTGGAGGGTGGTTATGCTAGTTCCGGCGTTGATTTTTCTTTTGGAAGCAGTTTAAAAACCAAATATTTCACCATCGGGGCTGCGGCCAACCGACTCACGGCTTTGGTGGCAGAGGACAGCGTCACGCAGTTTCCGGCATTCTATTCCGGCTTCCTCCAGTTTACGATTCCGCTGGCCGGCGATCGCGACCTGCTGGAGCCCGTCTTTACCGTTCGGAGCTTTGCCAACAGTTCGCCGCAGATCGACGCAGGGCTGTTCTATACGTTTAACGAACTCGCGACCCTGGGCGGAAGCTACAGGACCGGTGGCGCCATCAACGCAACGGCTGCGCTGCGGATCAAAAATATCATGATTGGTTACAGCCGGGATATTTTTACCGGCGATCTGGGCGAAGCCATCGGTTCCGCAAATGAATTTACCCTGCGGTTCGATTTCCGTGATGAAAGCTATTACCTCCGCTCGCGGAATGCGCGATCGATCAACACCCAGGCCATGTCCATCCGGCGGAAAACGCTTTCCACCTATAATCATCGCGGATCTTCCATGAAGAATAACCAGCGATATAAAAAGCAAATCAAACGACATTCCTACATGTCACCCAACTATCGCATGAGTTCCAGCAAAAAGCTGATGACGAAAAAGCGGAATGGAAGAAAGCCCGCGTACCGAAGGAAAAGGTAAATATCTGCTGCGAACGTGTTTTATAGATTGGGAGAGGCTTGCGGATTATGGGTTTAGAGGCCGCTGGCATGGCCGACACTACCAATGCCTAATGCCCCATGCCCAATGCCGTGGTCCTAAGAACAAACGTGAAAATATCAGCATTCCCTAAGTCCCAAGGCCTAAGCCCAAGCGTGCTATTTCTTGAACTTGTTTACTAACATCGCCAGCTTCTCTTCCATACTCACTTCTTTTTCTTTCGGCCTTGCTTTATCGTGTTTGCCTTTGGATCGCGGCGCGGGTTCATTTTGCGCGAAGGGATTGCTCTTCATGGAAAGACCAATGCGCTTGCGGGGAACGTCAACTTCCATGACCGTCACTTTAACCTTCTGCTGAACCGTGACGGCTTCTTTCGGATCTTTTATGAATTTGTCTGAAAGATGGCTGATGTGAACCAGCCCGTCCTGGTGAACACCGATGTCAACGAAAGCTCCGAAGGCAGTCACATTGGTCACGATGCCCGGCAAGGACATACCGACCTTAAGATCGCCGATGGTGTTGACACCGTCGGTAAAGCTGAAGATCTCAAATTCTTTTCGCGGATCGCGTCCAGGCTTCTCCAGCTCGGCGAGGATATCGGTAAGGGTAGGGAGGCCAACTTTTTCGCTGACGTAATTTTTAAGATCCAGCTGTTTGCGCAATTCGGCACTCGTCATCAGGTCTTTGACTGAACAGTTAAGGTCTGCAGCCATCTTCTCGACAATGCCATAGCTTTCCGGGTGAACGGCGCTGGCGTCAAGGGGATCATCTGCTTCATGGATCCGGAGAAAACCTGCAGCCTGTTCAAATATTTTTTCGCCCAGTCGCGGAACCTTCATCAGGGAGGCGCGGTCTTTAAACGGCCCGTGTTGATTCCTGAACTCAATAATGTTTTTTGCCAATGCCGGGCTCAGCCCCGAAACATAGGAGAGGAGTTCTTTGCTGGCCGTATTTACTTCCACACCGACAGAGTTTACACAACTCATGACAACATCGTCCAGACCCTGTTTCAACTTGGTTTGATCTACATCGTGCTGGTATTGCCCTACGCCAATGGATTTGGCGTCGATCTTTACCAGCTCTGCCAACGGATCCATCAGGCGTCGTCCGATGGATACAGCGCCCCGCACCGTTACATCCTTGTCAGGGAACTCCTCCCGGGCAACGTCGGATGCGGAATACACCGAGGCGCCGCTTTCATTGACCATGACGATGACGATCTTGTTGCTCAAGCCTATTGACTTTACAAAAGATTCGGTTTCGCGACTAGCGGTACCGTTGCCGATCGCGATCGCTTCAATGTCGTACTGGTCACACAGTTTTTTTACAATAGCCGCCGATTTGGCGGTCTCCCGCTGTGGATCATTGGGAAAGATCGCTTCATAATGCAGCAGTTTACCCTGGCGGTCCAGGCACACGAGTTTCACACCCGTCCGAAACCCGGGATCCAGTGCCAGTACGTTTTTCTGCCCCAGGGGCGCTGTGAGTAAAAGCTCTTTGAGGTTGGATGCAAACACCCTGATCGCATCTTCGTCTGCCTTCATCTTGGACTCCATGCGAATTTCAGTCTCCAGTGAAGGGCGAAGCAAACGTTTATAACAGTCCTTGATAGCCAGCCGGAGTTGTTCTGCCGAAGTATTTTCCTGTTTGATATACTGACGTTCCAGGGAGCTGATCGCCATTTCTTCCGGTGGATAGATATCGAGCGCAAGGATACCTTCCTTTTCGCCCCGGCGCATGGCCAGCAGCCGGTGAGAGGGGGTTTTCGAGATCGGCTCCTGCCACTCGAAGTAGTCTTTGTATTTCTGGCCTTCGTTTTCCTTCCCTTTCAGGATGCGCGATTCAACCACGCCTTCCGTCCAGAATAATTCACGGACATTCTTGCGGGTATCCTGGTTCTCGCTGATCCACTCGGCCACAATATCGCGGGCTCCGTCAAGGGCTTCTTCAAAAGAAGCAACGCCTTTTTCAGTGTCGATAAATGTACTGGCGAAACCGGCCAGGTCAAAGTTCTCCTGGTCGAAGATCTTTTTAGCCAGCGGCTCAAGGCCTTTTTCTTTCGCTACGCTCGCACGTGTTTTACGTTTAAGCTTATACGGCAGGTAGATGTCTTCAAGTTCAGCGAGCGTTTCCGCGCCTACGATTGCCTGCATAAGCTCAGGTGTAAGCTTGCCCTGTTTTTCAACGGAGCTGATGATGGATTCACGCCGCTTATCCAGCTCGCGCAACTGTTCGATGCGATCACGGATGCTTGTGATCATCACTTCATCCATGCTTCCGGTCATTTCTTTGCGATACCGTGAAATGAACGGCACGGTTGCCCCTTCCCCTAACAAACCGGCTACCGCCTTTACATACTTGACAGGCTGGGAGAATTCCTTAGCCATCATTTCCACCCACCGTGCGAGATTCTCTTGCTCCATATTGCTTTTACAGGCTGGCAAAAATAGAAGAAGGTTTTCATCCTGCAATAGCATGGCCTGAATTCTGGCTGAAGTTTTAAAAGCCGAAAACACAGGGACTTGTCCTTCACCTAAAAACCCGGCGGCTTTGAAGAATTACTTTAATGACAGCAGCGATGGGCCACCGGAAGTCTGTAGCGAACTATTGTCCCGGTTATGATGCTGTAACGTTACGTGGATCTTAAAAAGACAGGCCACCTGTCTGGATATTATGCGACGGTAACATTCTACGAACTTTTCAGCGGGTCAGAGGCTGGAATTATCAAAGGCGGAATTTGCCTGTTTATACAATGTATAATGGAAGCCCGAGGGATAAGAATATGATAAGAAAGCCCGCTCAGGGAGCGACGGTTGAAACATTGGGATGTCTCAAGAACTTTGCGTCAGCGGATGCCGGGAAAAAAGATGTAGCGCGGGGGAGAGTTGAACTCCCGACCTTTGGGTTATGAATCCAACGCTCTAACCGCCTGAGCTACCGCGCCATAGATTTCCCTCATTTGGGAGCGCAAACTTACAAAGTTGATCGTAAAATTCAACTACCGGCCGTTAATAAAGTACGCGGCGCAAAAAAAACCGGATATTTAGCGAGGTACTACTATTAATTACAAACATGGATAATCATCCCGACACCCACCACCTGCCGAACATGTTTCAGGGACCCTATACCCGACGTCAGTTCGTGGCCGCATCTTTGGCAGGCCTGACAGGCGTATCCCTGGCAACGGCCAGCGCGTCCCCGAATCCCTTAGGCACCGCGCTCACCATTCAACAGGCTATTGATCTCATCCTGGCTCAGATACCGAAACTGCCGCTCAGCGGGACGGTGGATACAGTCAAATCGGGCGACGCAACCCAGCCATTGAAAGGTATTATCACCACCATGTTTGCGACGGTTGATGTCATCCGTAAAGCAATCGACCTTGGCGCCAATTTCATCATTGCGCATGAGCCTACTTTTTACAATCATCGCGATGACGTTGCCTGGCTGGAACAGGATGAGGTCTATCAATACAAAAGAAATCTGCTGGAGAAAAACCAGGTCGTCGTGTGGCGCTTTCATGATCACTGGCACATGCACCGGCCGGATGGTGTGCTGCACGGCGTATTGAATGACCTCGGATGGACCGACTTCTATGAAGCAGCGAATCCGTTGGTGGTGGAGATCCCTGCGATGTCACTGGCCGACATCATTCAACGCGCCAAGGAAAAGCTCGGCATAAAAATGGTGAAGGTGGTGGGCGAACTCCAGCAGTCCTGCGAAAGGATCCTGATGCTGCCCGGTGCTGCAGGGGGCCGTTCGCATATCGAAAATTTAAGGACGCACAAACCGGATCTGCTCATTTGTGGCGAGGTACAGGAGTGGGAGACCAGCGAATATATCCGTGACGCGCGTGCGATGGGTTTAAAAGTTTCGCTGTTAGTACTCGGCCACGCGGTGAGCGAAGAACCCGGCATGGCCTGGCTGGTGAAATGGCTTGCGCCAAAGTTGCCTGGAGTTGCCGTGAACCACGTACCGGCTCATGACCCGTTTGCCTGGGTATAGCTAGTGCGTTGCAGTTTTTTGCCTGACGGAATCAATGGTATGCAGCAGGCCGTCCCGGTAGGGATCGTGGGTGATTTCCCAGAACATAATGCCGCCCAGCCTTTGATCGATGACATATTGCGTCTTGATGGCAATGGAGCGCTTGTCGTCATAGGTAACAAATAATTTTCTTGATGCGTTGTTGCCACCAGGCGGTTGAGGGTGACCGAATCTCTTTTATTATCGACCGCCAGTTTGTTTCCCTGCAGGTGGCAAAAACTGAAGATGATATGCGTCAGCTTTTCAACAGCCAGGCTATCGGTCGTTTCGGGGCCACCGGAATAATAAGCGATAACAGCCAGCTTCTCCCGCTGGGCGAATGTCAGGGATGGGAGAAGTGCGAACAATATGAGGGCGACGGTCCGGATCATGGTATTTGAGCTTTGGGACCAAGTTACCGTTCGCAAATTATCCAGCGGATAAATTTTGACAAAGGGAGGATTTTTCATTTTTGAGCCACGTTGTGCGGTGTGTGATCGGCGCCCGGTCTTTTTAAGAGCCGATGTGTGGCCTGTGCTTTTTTCGTTCTACCTTTGGCGCTCTAAATTTTCACGCTTTGAATTACCTGTCAGTAGAATCGATTGCAAAAAGTTACCATGATAAATGGCTGTTTCGCGATATAACCCTGGGCATTTCGCAGGGAGAAAAGTTGGGACTGGTTGGCAGCAACGGGGTGGGTAAATCCACGCTGCTGAGGATATTAACCGGCGAGATCCAGCCGGATGCCGGTAAAATCAGCGTGCGGCAGGGGATCCGCATGGGTTTCCTTACCCAGCAGCCCACCGTTTCCGATACTACGCCGGTGAAAGATGTCCTGTTCAGTGAATCCAACGAAGTAGCCCGGGTTGTGAAGGAGTACGAACACTGCCTTGCCCATCCTGACGTATCACCTGAACGCATGCAGGCGGTGCTTGAAAAAATGGAGGAATTGAAAGCCTGGGACTATGAAGCCAAAGTGCATGAAGTCATCAGCAAGCTTGGCGTTCCCGAAGTGGATAAGAAATTCGGCGAGCTTTCCGGGGGCCAGAAAAAAAGGATCTTCCTGGCACAGCTGCTGCTGCAGGAGCCTGATCTTCTGATCATGGACGAGCCCACCAACCACCTTGACCTGTCGGCGATTGAATGGCTGGAGAATTTCCTGGCGGGACAGAACATAACCTTGATCATGGTCACCCACGATCGTTATTTTCTCGACAGCGTGGCAACCGAGATCATTGAGCTTGACCGCGGCCAGCTGTTCCGGTACAAAGGTAAGTACGCGTACTTCCTTGAGAAGAAGGAACAGCGTGAGGAAATATTAAAAGCGGAGGTTTCGAAAGCGCGGAACCTGTTAAAGAAAGAACTTGAGTGGATGCGCCGCCAGCCCCGCGCCCGTGGTACCAAATCGAAATACCGTGTCGAGGCGTTCTATGACCTGCAGGAAGTTGCTTCCCAGGATCTGCGCAAGGAAAGACTCGAACTTGATATCAAGGAAGCACGACAGGGTGGAAAAATTCTGGAAGTTGAGCACATTACCAAGAAATACGGCGACCTGACCATCGTCGGGGATTTTTCCTATGTATTTAAAAAACGCGACCGCATCGGCGTAGTCGGAAAAAACGGTGTGGGAAAATCAACCTTCCTGGATATGCTTACGGGCAAAGCCAAACCCGATCGGGGAGAAATACTTCCTGGCCTGACCACGCGGTTCGGGTACTTTACCCAGGAGTCTGTTTCCCTGAACCTTGAGAACCGTTTGATTGAAGAGGTAAAATCCATTGCCGAATTCATCACGTTATCGGATGGGTCACAGGTTTCCGCATCCAAGTTTCTGGATTCGTTCTTATTTCCGCCAGAGAAACAATATAATTATGTCAATAAGCTCAGTGGTGGCGAGAAGAAGCGACTGCAATTACTGAAATTGCTGGTGACAAATCCGAATTTTCTCATCCTGGATGAACCCACAAATGATTTTGATATCGACACCCTGAACGTCCTGGAAGATTTCCTTGATAAATTCAGCGGTTGCCTTTTGCTGGTATCACACGACCGGTATTTTATGGATCACCTTGTGAACCAGCTTTTTGTTTTTGAAGGCGACGGGAAGATCAGGCTCTTCAACGGCAATTATTCAGACTATCGCGACTGGGTTGAGGAGCAGGAATCGAAACCCGCTGTCGTAAAAACTATCGCAGCACCGCCTGCGGCCAAAACCGGCAGTGCGGAAAAAAAGAAAGCGTCCTATAAGGAAAAGCAGGAATATGAAAAGCTTCAGGAAGAGATTGAAGGGCTTGAAGCGAAGAAGCGCGAAACGGAAGCTTTATTCAACAGCGGGTCAACCGACCATCAGGCATTAAAACAATGGGGCGATGAACTCCGGGTCATAAACGAGGCTCTTGAGCGGAAGACTTTGCGCTGGCTGGAACTTGCTGAAATTGTTGAATCCTGACCATCACTGCACAGGACGTCATGCCGCACACCTTTCGCTTTTTTGCATGGATTGTGCTTAAAAGCGGTCCCGTCATGGATGACGGAAAACACTAATAATTTTATTTTGCCGTTAAAATAAATTGCAGAACTTGTCGCTCCGATCTTCTAACTTTAGGGAATTTTATTTTTGATATGAATCTCAACACAGACGCCGAAAAGAAGAATACGTACGATGCCATTGTTGTCGGAACGGGTATTAGCGGGGGATGGGCAGCCAAAGAGCTCACGGAGAAGGGACTGAAGACGCTGGTACTGGAACGAGGACGCATGGTGAAACATCCCGACTATCCTACGGCAACAAAGGATCCGTGGGACCTGCCCTATGCCGGCAGCCCTACGCGGGAAGATCTTAAACAACAGGCGGTGCAGGCCCGTACCGGTTACACGGTGCGGCAGGATACAAAGCATTGGTTCGTGAACGACCTGGAAAACCCTTATACAGAAATCAAGCGCTTCGACTGGATGCGCGGTTACCATGTGGGTGGCCGTTCGATCATGTGGGGCCGCCAGAGCTACCGTTGGAGCGAAATGGATTTCGAAGCCAATGCAAAGGATGGTATAGCGGTAGACTGGCCCATACGATACAAAGATCTTGAGCCATGGTACGACTACGTTGAATCCTTTGTGGGTGTCAGCGGTAACAAAGACGGTTTGGCGCAGCTTCCGGATGGTAAATTCCTGCCGCCGATGGAATTGAACTGCGTGGAACAGGATTTGAAGAAAAAGGTAGCTGATAAATTCGCCGGTCGAACTGTCACCATTGGAAGAACAGCCAACGCAACGGCTCCACTAGGGCACAGTCCGCAACGCGGAACCTGTCAGTACAGGAACCTTTGCAGCCGGGGTTGTCCTTATGGCGGATACTTCAGCAGTGTATCCTCCACTTTACCCGCCGCGGAGAAAACCGGTAACATGACCCTTCGGCCGAATTCCATTGTGTACGAGGTCATTTACGACGAGCAAAAAGGTAAAGCAACGGGGGTACGTGTACTGGATGCCGAGAGCGGAGAACAGGTAGAGTTTTTTGCAAGGGTGATCTTTCTCTGTGCATCAACGTTCGGATCAACGTTCATCATGCAGAATTCCGTGTCCAATCGCTTCCCGAACGGATTCGGCAATGACAGCGGTGAGCTTGGCTGCAACATCATGGACCATCACCTGAGTGTGGGCGCCGCGGCTTCTGTAGAGGGCTTCGAAGACCAGTATTATTTTGGAAGAAGAGCCAACGGAATGTATATCCCCCGCTACAGGAACGTCGGTAAGGATAAGCGCGACTATCTTCGTGGTTTCGGGTATCAGGGCGGTGCAAGCCGTCAGGGATGGACCAACCTGGTGGCTGAACTGAGCCTCGGGGCGGACCTGAAACAAACTGTATCCAAACCCGGCGCATGGACCATCGGTATGGGTGGCTTTGGCGAAATACTTCCCTATCACGAAAACCGCGTTTTCATTAACAAGGACAAGAAGGACAAGTATGGTCTCCCCACGCTCACCTTTGATGCAGACCTCAAAGACAACGAATATAAAATGCGAAAGGATATGGCGAGTGATGCAGCCGAAATGCTTGAAGCTGCGGGGTACAAGAATGTTCATACCTTCGATAACAAGATCGGCATCGGCCTCGGTATTCACGAAATGGGAACCGCCCGGATGGGTAAGGATCCCAAAACGTCGGTTCTGAACAAGTACAACCAGGTTCACGCCTGCAAGAATGTTTTTGTAACCGATGGGTCCGCGATGACCTCCGCGGCATGCCAGAACCCCTCATTAACGTACATGGCGTTGACAGCAAGGGCTGTGGATTATGCCGTGAGCGAGATGAAAAAGCAGAATGTTTAAAGATCAACCGGATTTCACTTTAGTATTCAAAACATATGGATCGTAGAGAAGCATTGAAACGTACGGCCTGGCTGATGGGCGGAGTGGTATCCGCACCGGCGATCATGGGCGTTCTGAAAGGTTGTGCGGCCAAACCATCCGTGGATTGGAAGCCGGCATTTCTCAGCAACGAACAGGCTACCCTGATCACGCAGGTGTCGGAGATCATCATTCCAAAAACAGATACACCCGGTGCGAAGGAAGCCGGTGTTCCGCAATTTATTGACCTGATGCTGAAAGATGTTTATACAAAGGATGACCAGGACCGTTTCACCAATGGCATGAAAGCCTTCGATGACAAGGCAAAAGAAACGTACGGCGATCCTTTTGTAGAACTCGATGCGGAGCAGCAAACGGAATTTGTGAAACAGGTTCATGACGACGCGATCAAAGCCGAACGCGGAGATAACAGGCCGGAGAAGCGCCCCTTTATCCTGATGGCGAAAGAGCTTACCATGCTTGGATTCTTTACGTCCGAACCTGGTGCAACACTCGTCTTGCAATACGAAGCAGTTCCGGGCTCTTACAAGGGGTGCATTCCCGTATCCGAGGCCGGCAGCGGGAGGACCTGGGCTACTTAGATACGGCGTACAAATATGAATATCAGGATTCTGAAAGGAATCCTTTTTTTATGGTGCCTGTGCGGCGCGGTGCCCCTCAATAACTTCCAGGATAGCCGCGACCGTTTCCTGGAACCCGGCAATCGTGGAAGGCTTGGTCAGGAATTTGTTGGCACCGGCTTTTAAACAATGTTGCTGATCTTCCTTCGCTGAGGAGGTGGTCAGAATAACAACCGGAATTTTTTGAAAATCAGGAGAGGACTTAACGCGTTCCAAAACTTCCTTGCCATGCATCTTGGGAAGGTTGAGATCCAACAGGATCACATCGGGGAAATTTTTACCCATTTCCAGGTAGGGGATAACCTTATCTCCCTGTTTAATCACTTCCATCATGAAGTCCACGCGGCTATCCTTGAGCGTATCCTGCATCAGTTCGATGTCGTCCTGGTCGTCCTCGACCAGAAGAATGTTGAGCTTATTCATGCTCCAATATCGCACTGCTATTTAAATGTTCGTAATTCTTATAGTGGAATTTTAGTTTATGATTCGAAAACCTGCTAACGGGAAGACCACTCTGAAAGAAGACAATCTCTGCGTGGTCGGTGTAGGTGCTTCTGCGGGAGGACTGGAGGCTATCCACGACCTGTTCGATCACATGCCGCCTAACACGGGTTTGGCCTTTGTCGTAGTACAACACCTGTCGCCTGACCATAAAAGTCTGCTGGCGGAGCTGCTCTCCAAGCATACCGATATGCAGGTGATCGAGGCGGGTGATAAAATGGAAGTAAAGCCCAATTGCATTTACGTTATTCCCAGCAAAAAACTGATCACCATCCGTAACGGAAAACTGCTGCTCAATGAAAAAGTGCGCTCGCGTTTACCCAATAATGCCATCGACGTCCTTTTTGAATCGCTGGCGGCAGAAAAGAAAAAAAACGCTGTTGGTATAGTCCTGTCCGGTACGGGAACCGATGGCACCAAGGGCATTGAAGCCATCAAGCGCAGGGGAGGCGTAGTGATCGTCCAGGATCCGCTGACGGCCTCGTTTGACGGTATGCCCAACAGCGCTGTTGCTTCGGGTGTTGCCGACATGATCCTCCCGCCGGAAATGATCGCGCAGGAACTGGTCGACTACCTGAAGGAACCACCCCTGGTTAGAGAACTGAATGAACAGAGCCGGCAACATGAAATCATTTTGAAGGAAATCCTTGCGGACCTGTACAAAGCAACACACCGTGATTTCAGTCACTATAAACGGCCAACGCTGTTCCGCCGGATGGCCAAGCGGATGTCGGAAGCGCGGATCAGCTCGCTGGAGGAATACCGCGACCACATCAGCAACAATGCCGGAGAACTGCAGGCGCTGGGAAAAGAATTTCTGATCAACGTCACGAAATTTTTCAGGGATCCAGAGGCATTCAAACTACTCCGCACAGAAGTCATCCCGACGTTGCTGGAGAACAAAAAGAAAGGCGATGAGACCGTCAAGGTTTGGGTCGCGGCATGCAGCAGCGGAGAAGAAGCCTATTCGATCGCGATGCTGTTCCTGGAACACATGGCCTCCATCGGCAAACCGGCGGGACACCTGAAAGTCTTTGCAACGGACATCGATGGTGAAGCCCTAGAAGCTGCCTCCCGGGGTGTGTTTTCCGCGGCCAGCGCGAAGGATATTCCCGAACCGCTGCTGAAAAAATATTTTGTTGCCGAGGGGAATTTCTACAAGGTATTGCCGGACCTGCGGAAGTACATTGTTTTCGCCAATCACGATGTACTGAAGGATCCGCCCTTCAGCCAGCTCGACCTGATCAGCTGCCGGAATATGTTCATTTACATTGATCAGCTGCAGCAGCAGAAAATCCTTAAAAAATTTCATTTCGCCCTGAAGGTCGACTCTTTCCTGATGCTGGGCCCGAGTGAAAACATCAGCGTGCTGC
Organism: Ohtaekwangia sp.; assembly: GCA_035628815.1. Classification (GTDB taxonomy): domain Bacteria; phylum Bacteroidota; class Bacteroidia; order Cytophagales; family Cyclobacteriaceae; genus Ohtaekwangia. The sequence continues at coordinate 12,902 of DASPJC010000538.1, forward strand.
AGGAGGCCATGCACGAAGTGAACCGCAAGTGGAAACTTTACCAGTGTATCGCCAAGAGCAACGGCATGGACCAGGATATTATGCTGCCGGCATTGCTACAGCGCTCCCAGCAAAAGACCGCCCAGTTGAAAAATCCGGCGAACAACCTGGCTGAAATTTTCAGGGATACGGTGATGGAAGACCGGAAGGTCGCAGCAGTGTTCATTGACAAGGAATTTAATGTCAAACACGCGATCGGTAACTACAAGACCTTTCTGAAATTTCCGGACGACAATTTTAATTTCAATTTACTGAAGCTGGTTATACCCGACCTGGCCATGGCGCTGGGCGTGGGTGTCAGAAAAGCCCTCAGCAAAAATGAAAGGGTATACATGAACCGCGTCATGCTGCATGAAGCGGATGGCGTCCGACTGATCAAACTGATCGTCAAGCCCTACGTTCAGAATCAAGAGTTCCGGCATCCTTTCCTCTGCATCGTGCTGGAGGAGGAGTATGCTGAAGCTGTAAAACTGACAGAGCCGCGGATACTTCATCCCGATGCGGGTATCGAGGCACTGGAGCGCGAGCTCACCGATACGCGTGAGAACCTGCAGGCTGTCATCGAGGAGCTGGAAACCGCCAACGAGGAGTTACAATCCAGCAACGAGGAGATGATCTCTACCAATGAAGAACTGCAAAGCACAAACGAAGAGCTTCAATCCCTTAATGAAGAACTGCAAACGGTCAGCGCGGAACATCAACTCAAGATCAAGGAACTGCATGAACTAAACGATGACCTGAATAATTATTTCCGTAACTCCGGTATCGGCCAGATCCTTGTTGACAGGAATTTGATTGTCCGTAAATTCAGTCCGGTGGCGACGCAGATCATCAACCTCATTGAGACCGACATTGGCCGGAGCATCGTCGACATTACGACCAAGGTAAAGGGCGTTGATCTCATCGCCGAGATCAGGGAGGTGATGAGATCATCCGTTCAGGTGGAGAAGGAGGTTCAGGACCACACGGGCAGATATAATCTGTTACACATTGCACCCTTTATCCGGCGCGACAAAGTGCATGATGGTGTGGTGATCAGCTTCATCGATATAACGGAAGTCAAGCAACTCAACAGTATCCTCGAAAGTGTTTTCCAGAGTTCGGTAAGTGGCATCGCGGCAAAGAAAGTTGTCCGCGACGACCAGGATCGAATCGTGGATTTCGAATACCTCGTGGTCAATAGTGCCGCCGAGGCGTTTTTTGGGATGAAGGCAACGGATCTGGCCGGAAAAAAACTTCGTGAAACTTTCCCGAAAGACCGCGCGCAATATTTTGATACGTATGTCCAGGTGGTGGAGACAGGCGTTACAGCCCAATTTGAATACCATGACCAGGTGAATAACCGGTGGTACGACGTTACAGCAATCAAGATGCTGGATGGCCTTGTGACTACCCATACAGACATCACGGAAAAGAGAAAAGCACAACATGTGATCGCACGCAATTTTGAGGATCTCAAAGTGGCGTCCGAAAAACTGATGGAATCCAACATGCAGCTTGAGCGATCCAATTTCGACCTGCTCCAGTTTGCCTCGGTGGCATCTCACGATCTGAAGGAACCGCTGCGAAAAATCCAGGCATTCGGCAATATTCTGCAGTCAAAGGTGGAGGACCGGCTCTCGGAACAGGAAATCGGGTACCTGCAAAAAATGATTTCAGCCTCGGGCCGCATGCAGACGTTGATCGAAGATGTGCTGACGCTTTCCAAGCTCTCCAACAGCGGGCTGGCCAAGGAGCGTGTTGATTTGGCCAACCTGATTCAGAACATCTGTGACGACCTCGAAATAACCATCAAGGAGAAGAACGCGATAATCGAGATTGATCATCTGCCGTTTGTGGAAGCTGTACCCGGCCAGATGCGCCAGTTGTTTCAAAACCTTCTCACCAACTCGTTGAAATTCTGCAGTCAGCAGCGACCGATGATATCCATCCGGCACAATTCAAGCGTACTGGCAAAGGACCTGGACGTGAATATCCCGCTGGAGGAATTCGCGTGTATCAACGTTACGGATAATGGTATCGGCTTCGAGAACCAATACAGGGATAAAATATTCGGTGTTTTTCAGCGGTTGCACGGGCGCCATTACGAAGGCACGGGTATCGGGCTGGCGATTGCAAAAAAAATAGTCGAGAACCACGGTGGTATCATTCATGCCAACGGCGAAATTGATAAAGGCGCTGAGTTCAATATCTTCCTGCCCCTGGCAAAATAGTTCTGACGCTTCCTGACAGAAAGCGAGTTGCTGGCAACGAATTGTTATTGGGATAATTTAAAAGACCAGTAACTTGCCGGTTGCTTATGAACTTCAAATCACTACGTACATCCGTGTGCCTGCTCTGCGCGATTTTTTGCGTTTTGACACGATTGGGCTATGCGCAGAATCAGTATGTCCTCCGTGGAAGCGTATCGGATGACCAGCAGGTGGCCGTACCGTTTGCCAATGCCGCGCTGTATGCAGGGGGAACCCTCGTCACAGGTGCCGCCTCTGATGCGGACGGCAGGTTCGAGATTGCCGTGGCCCCGGGAACCTATGATCTTAAAATCACCTTTCTTTCTTTTGAGGAAAAAATAATCACGGGTATAACCGTAACGGATAGCGACATCGACGTGGGTAACGTCGTGCTCAGCCCCAACGTCAAGCTCCTCCAGGAGGTTGTCGTGGAAGGCGAACGCAGCCAGATGGAATTGCACCTCGACAAGCGCATCTTCAACGTTGCGCAGGATCTCAGCAACATCGGCGGAAATGCCGCTGACATTCTCAATAATATACCCTCCGTAACAGTCGATATAGAAGGAAATGTAGCCTTGCGCGGCAGTCAGAACGTCAGGATCCTCATCGATGGCAAACCGTCGGGGCTGGTCGGCATCAGCAGTACCGATGCGCTGCGCCAGTTGCAGGGCGATATGATCGAGCGTGTCGAGGTGATCACCAATCCTTCCTCGCGCTATGATGCCGAAGGTGAAGTCGGTATCATCAATATCATCCTGAAAAAAAATGCGTCCCCGGGACTGAACGGTACGGTGACGGCTACGGCCGGACACCCTGCGAATTATGCCACGTCGTTCAACCTGAACTACAAGAAAAATAAGGTAAACTTTTTTACCGGGTACGGTATAAACTATCGATCCAATCCGGGCAGGGGATCATCCACGCAGGCGTACAACAGCAATGACACCAGTTTTATGTACCTGCAGTCGTCGGAACGGACCCGCAGCGGCCTGTCGCATAATTTTCGTTTCGGTGCGGATTATTCCTTGTCCGAAAAAACATCCGTCAGCGCTTCGATACTGTATCGTAATTCGGCGGGATTGAATAAATCCACCCTTACTTACCGCGATCTTGATGAACAGGGTACCGTGGTGCGAACCAGTGAGCGGAGCGAAAGGGAGGAGGAACCGGAGACCAATATCGAGGCCTCCCTGGGATTTAGAAAGGAGTTCGAGCAGAAGGGGCGATCGCTCGCGTTTGATGCAAAATGGGTACTCAGCGACGAGGTTGAGAAAGCCGACTATCGCGAAGGTACGGAGAATGGAAACGACCTGATCCTTCAACGCGCCTATAATACCGAGGTCGAAAAGAACGGACTGCTGCAGCTGGATTACATTCATCCGCTGGGCGGAAAAGCGCAGGTTGAGGCTGGTTTAAAAAGTACGTGGCGTGTCATCAATAATGAATTCGCATTGGACGAATTTCAAAATGCCTCCGGGTGGAATACAATTCCTGCATTCAATAATAACCTGATCTTCACAGAGCGGGTTCATGCCGGCTATCTCATGGCGAGCAATCAACATAACAAGTTTTTTTATCAGGCCGGTCTCCGGGGTGAGTTTTCGGACGTCACTACGGAACTCACGGAGTCCGACGAACGCAATAACCGGCGATACTTCAACCTGTTTCCCAGCATACACCTGTCGTACAAGATCGCGGAGCGCAAAACCGCGCAACTGAGTTACAGTTACCGCATCAGCCGCCCCAGGTTCCGTGATCTGATTCCTTTTTCGAATTTCAGCGACTCACGGGTATTCAATACCGGCAATCCCGCACTCAATCCCGAGTATACCCATTCCGTTGAGGCAGGTTACCTGCTGGATTATGAAAAAGGCACGCTGCTCTCCAGTGTTTATTACCGTTATCGTATGGGCGTTGTGCAGCGTATCAGCAACGTGGTGGATTCCAGTGGCTTGACTGTGGTTGTGCCGGTCAACCTGGCAACACAGAATGCATACGGATTTGAGTTTAATTTTTCGTACGACCTGGCGGACTGGTGGCGTCTCAATACCAGCGCGAACCTTTATCGGGCCATTACCGAGGGGAATCATGAGGGTGAGCGCCTCTACAGCGATACGTATACCGTCACGGGCCGGGTCACCTCGCGCATGACATTCTTCCGGAAAATCGATTTTCAAACATCTGTAAACTACCGCGCGCCACGCGTAACGCCGCAAGGAAAAGACCTCGCGATGTATTCGATTGATCTTAATCTTGCCCGGGATATTTTCAAGGGCAAGGGAACGATTACGGCGGGTGTGCGCGACCTTTTGAATTCCCAGAAACGAAGAAGCATCACGGAATTCGAAGGATACTATTCGCGGTCTACCTTTCAGTGGAGGCTGCGGCAGTACCTGGTAACGTTCACCTATCGCATTAATCGCAACAAAGAACGGCAGCGCGACGAACCGGAACGTGGCAGCGAACCGGACGATGAATTTTAGCATGAATCAGATCAAACACTATTCTAACGTATGGCTCCTGGTACTCAGGGTACTGGTGTCAGGGCTGATGCTCATCGGCCATGGCATTCCTAAATTCCAGAAACTTTTCGGGCCGGATGAGATTCGGTTTGGGGATCCTCTCGGCTTTGGAATCATGCCCACGTTTCTCCTGGCAGTATTCGCTGAAGGCATTTGCTCCATTCTTATTTTGATCGGATGGAAAGTTCGTTGGGCCGCAGTACCACCCCTGATCACCATGCTTGTCGTGGTTATCTTTGTCCATCGCAATGACCCGTTTGGGAAAATTGAACTACCGTTACTGTATAGCCTCATCTATGCAACCTTGTTTGTATTCGGCTCCGGTAAATACGCATTGGATCACGTGAACAGACGGCCGGGCCGGGAGTAATTTGCTTCCCGGTATCCGCTGTGTAGTGAAGTGGACAAAGACCACATGACGCCCCGTCCGGGGGAAAGTTAATCCCATGCCATTGTTAAACTGACAGGTAGAATATTTTTCGCTTTCGCACGAAGACATTCCTGGAGACGGCAATCATTAAAGCCGGCTCACCAGGAATTCATTTTCAACACCCAAATCCCCTATCATGGAAACATTGTTGAACATCGAATCATCCGAAGCGCGTAACACGAGCGCGTTGCCACCCGCGACAGGAACCAGCAATCTCAACGTCGGCTTACCGGAGCGCATCGCCTCGGTGATGGGTGGCGCGGTTTTAACCGTTGCCGGTCTGAGGAACGTTAACAAAAAGAACGGAATCGTGTTGCTGCTTACCGGTGGATTTCTACTGGCGCGCGGGCTCAGTGGTTACTGCGCGCTGAACAACTACCTCGGCCGTAATACCGCGCAGAAAAAAGTATCCGCGCTGGAAGCCACTGGTACGTTTACCATCAACAAGCCCCGCGCCGAGGTTTACAGTTACTGGCGCAAACTTGAAAATCTTCCCATGTTTATGAAGCACCTCGATCAGGTGATTCAAACCGGAGCAAACCGTTCGCACTGGACGGCCCGGGTGCCGGGGGGCTTGCATCTTTCGTGGGATGCAGAAATTATTGAAGACCGCCCGGATGAGTTTATTTCGTGGTCGTCGCTACCCGGTTCGCAGATCGATCATGCGGGCGAAATCACGTTCCGCGACGCACCCTCACTTCAGGCAACTGAGATTCATGCCAGCATTTCCTATCGTCTGCCGGCCGGCGACGTGGGAAGCGTAGCCGGTAAGTTGTTTAACCCACTGGTTGAAAATATGATAAAAGAAGACCTCAGGCGTTTCAAGCAGGTAATGGAGGCGGGTGAAATTCCGACGATTGAAGGGCAACCTTCCGGTCGTGCAAAGGATATGAAAAAGCAATCACCTGAAAAGGATCACGACCATGAGAGCACTTTGCTGGAACGGCATTAACGACGTAAAGGTGGAAACGGTATCCGATCCCGGGATACTGAATCCGCGCGATGCCATTGTCAAGGTAACGCTGTCATCTGTTTGTGGTTCCGACCTTCACTTGTTAGGCGGGTACGTCCCGACCATGAAAGCGGGGGATATTATCGGTCATGAGTTTATCGGTGAAGTCGTCGAAGTCGGGCGCGAGGTAAGACGAGTGTCAAAAGGTGACCGGGTAGTAGTCGGTTCCGTGATCGGTTGTGGCGAGTGCAGTTATTGTTCATCCGGGGCTTGGTCACTTTGCGATAATACCAATCCCAACGCAGCCATACCTGAGAAAATGTATGGGGCGACAACCGCGGGAATTTTCGGGTACTCCCACGCCTTTGGCGGATACGCAGGAAGCCATGCAGAATACATCCGCGTTCCCATGGCGGATAATGGCGCATTTAAAGTACCCGACAGTCTCACCAACGAGCAGGTGCTTTTTGCCTCGGACGCTTTTCCAACCGGCTACATGGCGGCTGATATGGCCGGGATTCAGCCGGGTGATGTCGTTGCCGTGTGGGGCTGTGGCGCGGTGGGCCTCATGGCCATTCACAGTGCCTTCCTGCTGGGGGCGGAACGCGTGATTGCCATCGACCGGATCCCTGACAGGCTCCTGCGGGCGTCAAAGGTCGCAAAAGCCGAGGTGGTTAATTATGAGGAAGTCAACGTGCTTGAAGCCCTGAAAGAAATGACGGGCGGAAGAGGTCCTGACCGGTGCATCGACGCTGTCGGTATGGAAGCGCATGGAACAGGTATCGATTACGCATATGACAGGGTCAAGCATGCTTTACGGCTGGAATCCGACAGGCCCACCGTATTGCGACAGGCGGTGATGGCCTGCAGAAAGGGCGGAACCCTGTCAATCGTCGGCGTTTATGCGGG
>DASPJC010000539.1:0-14161 GCA_035628815.1 Ohtaekwangia sp.
GCCGGCACGTACAGCATGTCCCACGGCCTCATCCTGCTGAACAACGGGTTTATGATCCTGCCAATAGGCACCACTTTTCCATGGGTCTTTACTTGTGGAATCGTATCCTTCAAAATGTCCCCGCTCCGCGATGAAATACCGGGCCGTCTCGAGATAAGATTTCTTGCCGGTGATACGGTACAACTTAACAAGGCCCATTTCTATCACTTCATGGCCGGGCGCTACATGTTTTTTATCGTGTCCGAAAATGCTGCATACCAGGTCTGCATTCTTCAAAGCGATTTCCAACAAATTCCGTTTGCCTGTTGCCTGGTAATGCGCGGCAGCGGCCTCATACAGATGGCCTGCATTATACAACTCGTGACTCAGTTCACGTTCCTTCACCCACCGTTCGTTTCCGGCCCAAACATGCGGCGCCGCGGGGTTGATGGTCCGGGCCGTGTACAGGTATCCATCGGGTTCCTGCGCGGCTGCCACCTTGCTGATCAGCGTATCCATATACGCTTCCAGTTTCGCGTCGGGATATAAGCTCAGTGAAAAAGAAGCGCCCTCAAGGGTTTTGTATATGTCCGTGTCATCGAAAGGATAGATGGTACAGAATTTCCCGCTTTTTGCCGCGGCCATCTCGAAGTTTTTCACGCGACCGGTTTCCTCACATCGCGCGAATGACGCCGGGATGGTAACAGTATGATTGGTGCTGATCCGTGGCAGCCAGAACTGGTCCGTCAGTTTTACGTCCGTAAACGGAACGGCCCGTATCGCATAGTCCAACCGTTGTGTATACGCCGTGCCTGCCAAGGTCACCATCATAAGACAGATCAGAATGATGCGGCGAAATATGTTCACAGCGGGTGTTTCAATCCTGTTGTCCATAATAAGCATCGGGGCCGTGTTTGCGTTCGAAATGCTTCCTGATGAGGCTGTCCTTTAGCCTCGGCGCGTCACTGCGGATCTGCCCGGTGAGGTAAGCCATGTGGGCCACCGACTCCAGTACCGCACTGTTATACACGGCTTTGTCGGGCGTTTTACCCCAGGTGAATGGTGCATGATTCCCGACCAGGATCATTTCAATCTCTTCGTAACGTAGGTTCCGGTCGCGCAGGCAGTTCATGATCTGAAAGCCTGTCTCGTATTCATAATCGCCTTTGATCATTTCGTCGCTCATGGGCGGAGCACAGGGAATGTCGACGGTGTTGTGATCGGCGTGCGTCGTGCCGAAGATCGGAATGTCGCGCTGCGCCTGTGCCCAGGCCGTCGCGTAGGTTGAATGGGTGTGCACGATCCCGCCAATGGCCGGCCAATGTTTATACAGCACCGCGTGCGTTTTGGTGTCGGATGAAGGGCGCAGTTTCCCGTCGACGGTTTTTCCGTCGAAGTCAACAATGACCATCATCTCAGGTGTGAGATCAGGATAGGGAACGCCGCTGGGTTTGATGGCGAACACACCGGCATCACGATCTGCGGCGCTGACATTACCAAAGGTAAAAAGCACCAGACCCAGGGACGGCAATTGCATATTGGCTTTGTAAGCTGCGTGTCTGATCGCTTCGTAATGACTCATGCCTTTTAAATTAAACCGCTATTTGAGAACATCTGCAAGTTCGGGAACGGTATTGTGATCCTTGGCAAGGAATGATCCCGCCTCCTGGTATTTCCGGTAACGACGTGCATAGATCTGTGCGGCGGAAGGATTGGGTTTGTAGTGCATATCGAATCCCTGCCCCATGGCCACCATCGCTTCCTCCACCCGGGGATAAAGCCCCGCGGCCGTTGCGCCGAACATGGCCGCGCCCAGTGCGCAGGTTTGTTCCGACTGATGGATACGGATCGGCATGTCCATCACATCGGCCATCACCTGCATGATGTAAGGCGATTTGCGGGCAACACCCCCGAGACCGATCAGCCCTTTCACCGGCACACCTTCCTTCTGAAAACGGTCGACAATCGCTTTTGCGCCAAAGCAGGTAGCCTCCACCCATGCCTTAAACAAGTGCGGTGCTTCGGTGGCGAGGTTTAATCCGAACATGCCGCCCTTCAGCAATTGATTGGCATCCGGTGTTCGTCGGCCGTTGAGCCAGTCGACCGCGAGCGCATCTTCATCGTCCAGCGGGATGACGGCAGCGGCACCGGATAGGGCGGGAATTAATTTATCGGTGAGTTCTTTTTTGAGCTTATCGGCCACGTCAGCGGTGATGAGGGGCGATGTGTCAAGCAGGGTATGCAAAGGCCAGCTGAGCACATTTCGGAACCAGGCGTAGGTATCACCGAAGGCGGACTGGCCCGCTTCCAACCCGATCATGCCGGGAATGACGGAGCCATCGACCTGCCCGCAAATGCCCGCGACAAGCCTGCCATCCATATCCTGTCGCGGCGCCACCAGCATGTCGCAGGTGGATGTGCCCATGACTTTACTCAGGTGATAGGGTTCGATCTGGCCACCAACGGCACCCATATGCGCATCAAAAGCACCTACGCCGACAACAACGCTGGTCGACAGACCGAGGCGTTCCGCCCATTCCGCACTCAGGGTGCCGGCGGCTTGATCCGAGGTAAAGGTTTCCTGGAAGAGTCGATCGGTAAATCCTTTCAGCAGGGGGTCGAGTGACGCAAAGAATGTGTCGGGTGGCAACCCGCCAAATTCCTTTGCCCACAAGGCCTTGTGACCGGCAGCACAGACACCCCTTTTCATGTGATGTACGTCCTTGCCCCCGGTTAACAGAAAGGGAACCCAATCGCAGTGCTCAACCCACGAATAGCAGGCGCGTTGCACGGCGGTGTCCGAACGAAGGATGTGCAGCAGTTTGGCCCAGAACCACTCGGATGAGTAGATACCACCTACAAACTGCAGGTAGTTAATATCGAATTTTTCAGCGTGAGTATTGATCTCGGCAGCCTCACGGGTCGCCGTGTGATCTTTCCACAAGACAAACATGGCATTCGGGTTGTTTTCGAAACCGGGTGTTAGTGCGAGGGGTGAACCATGCCTGTCGACCGCAACCGGGCTGGAGCCCGTGGTGTCGACAGCAATTGCACGGACACTGTCACGTGCTGAGGGTCCTGCCTGCCTGAGGCAATCTATAATAGTAGCCTCAAGGCCTTCTACATAATCGAGGGGATGTTGCCGGAACTGGTGTGCAGCGGCATTGCAATACAAGCCGTCCCGCCAGCGCGGATAGTGGAAGACTGATGATGCGACTTCGTTTCCTGATCGTGCATCAACCAGAACAGCGCGGACCGAGTCTGTTCCATAATCTACGCCGAAAACAAATGAATCCGTGGCCATAGTTTTAGCTGCTAAGGTCTCAATCGATTGAATATTGCCACAAGATACACTTTTTTTAATAAGTGTACATATAACAATTATTTATTTATAGGCTGTGTGCGGTGTTCAGGTGCCCGGGGTTCGGGTTGTGTTGAGGTGTTGATGTTCGCAGGGTTGAGGCTGAGGTTTTAAAGGATCATATTTCTTCGGCGGCGGTCAGTAGTCATGTGCCTTTCTTGTTGGGGTGTTCGCATCGTGTTGATGTGCGCAGGTAATGACGCTGGATTTTAAAAAGCAAAATATTCTCTTCCGCGGCGGGGGTAAGTCATGCCGGTATCACAAGCCGCATAGTAAATCGATGTGTCAGATCTTGACCGATGCGCGGCTGCATGTTACATATTACATGAACAGTTGAACACCTGCGCACCCGAACCCTTCACTATCCCTGCTCCGGTTGTTCCTGGGCGCCCAGGAGGAACGCTTTTACAAAATCATCGAGATCACCATCAAGCACATTTTGTGCATCGTGCCGTTCTACGCCGGTGCGTGCATCCTTCACGAGCTTATAAGGGTGCAATACGTAATTACGGATCTGCGAACCGAAATCAATTTTCATTTTGCCTGCTTCGATCTTGTCGCGCTCAGCATGGCGTTTTTCCAGTTCCAGCTGATACAGTTTCGATTTCAGCATCTGCATCGCGCGCTCGCGGTTGGCATGCTGCGATCGCTCCACCTGGCACACAATGACAATTCCCGTCGGCTTATGGGTAAGCTGTACTTTTGTTTCCACCTTGTTGACGTTCTGCCCCCCTGCCCCGCCCGACCGCGAGGTTTGAATTTCAACGTCGGCAGGATTGATCTCGATCTGGATGGAGTCGTCTACTTTCGGATAAACAAATATTGAAGCAAATGATGTGTGCCGGCGTTGGTTCGAATCAAACGGTGATATCCTGACAAGGCGGTGAACACCAATCTCGGACTTGAGCTTTCCATAGGCGAAAGGCCCCTCGATTTCGAGCGTGGCCGATTTGATGCCGGCAACATCGCCCGATTGATAATCGATCTGCGAAACCTTGTACCCATTCTTCTCGCCCCACATGATGTACATCCGGTTAAGCATATCGGCCCAATCCTGGCTTTCCGTACCACCGGCGCCCGGGTTGATTTCCACCACGGCGCTGAGCTGATCTTCCTCCTTGCTCAGCATTTTTTTGAACTCGAGTTCCTCGACAGCCTTCGCGGCACGCTGATATTCGCGGTCCAGCTCTTCATCGCCGACGTCACCCGCCTCATGGAATTCCTGCAGTACGCCAAGGTCGTCCAGGAGTTTGGATACCTGGTCGAAGGCGTCTGTCCATATCTTCTTCGAGCGGATATTCTTCAGTATCGTTTCAGCCTGCCGCGGGTTGTTCCAGAATTCCGCCTGCTGGGTGATGAGTTCTTCGTCTTTTATCTCAACAATCTTTCTGTCGTAGTCAAAGATACCTCCTCAAGGCACCCACGCGCGCCCTTAAATCCTTCAATTGTTCTGTGGTCATATGTTTCTTTTTTCTAAATTCGCTGGCAATATAAACCCTTATGAATAAAACGTTACTGTTCCTCCTGATTTTGGCAGGTTTTTCAGCGACAGCCCAGGTTAAACGCTACCAGTTTAAGGTTTCCGGTAATTATCCGGCGATCGCGGCAACAGAAAGTATTCACGAACTTACCATACTCCCCCATGCGGGCTTCGTTTCCGCCGGGCACACTGCCACGGTTGAAGAACGCTTTGAAACAAGAGCGGGGCTGGATATCGGCGGTACCATCGACATTACATTCTCAAAGAAATTCTTTTTCACCACGGGCCTCAACGCTTCGTGGCTACGCTATACGCGGCATGTTACCATTGCAAAGTTATCTTCCGCCTATCAGGCCGAAAGCACGTTGCCTCCTGGTGTACAGGTGGGTGCACCTTTCGGAAGCATTACCTGGCGGGACGCGGCAAATCCTGCGGAACCACCACCGACGGGACTTGTTGCCGGAAAGCGGAATGGCGAAACCACGGCGTTATATCTCCAGGTACCGGTGATGGCAGGAGCTTCTTTCCTGCATGATAAACTCCTCGTAAAGGCAGGAGCCACGGTGTCACTGCTGGTACAGAGCACGGAATACAAAATGCGATACAGTTATACGAACGGCATAGAAAGCTACCAGGAACGAAACGGCGGAAGTCATTCGAAGGTACTCGGTGCGGCGACGGCAAACGTTTCCTACGCCATCACAAAACATTTTGGAATAGACGTCGCAGCATCACGGTATCTCACACCAATATATAACGCTTCAAACCGTCACGGCGGCAAAGCAAGGTACACTGTATTATCCGCGGGACTCTCCTATATTATCGCACGGTAACACGATTTTTTTTTTACGGGCGCTAAGTTTTTATCTGAACGGTATAATATTCCATTTCTCAAGAAATTCTAATATTTCGTTAGTAAATACCCGTTTACTGGAGAATTTTCGTTTAGATTTGCGCAGTATGAAGATGGACTTAGCTAAGGTAAAACCAATGGCAGGGCTTTTTTTCGAAGCGCTCATGCTGGTGTTTATCATTACCTATGCACAATCTGATTTCCATATGGCTGACACGCGAGAAGATTCGTCGCCGTTGAAAAGCCTGACCGCCCTGCACCAGGTTGTCTTTCGTTCGAACATAACATCCGAGTCTTGCTTTGAAGTTACCTGCCGCACACCGATCCACCCGATCGCCATAAGCACGTTACAGATCGACCTTCCGGGCCGGAGGCTCGCGCTGAGTGATGCGTTGCTCATCAGTCCGTTTGAAAGGAACCATTTTTATACACTTTCAACCGATAATGCTCCCTGAGCCGTCGAACGGATCCGGGATCTTACCAAAGGCCTTCAAATCATTCACCCAATCTTTCAGGATTTTTACACTTAAACTTTTTCGAGGCTAACGAGTATTAGCTAAATTTTATGATTTCGACTTTATTATTTGTGGATCTTTTGAACCCCGAGGAGATTATCAAGTGGGGTGGGCTGGCACTGCTTCTGTTCATTATATTCGCTGAAACAGGCTTGTTCTTTGGATTCTTTCTGCCGGGCGACTCCCTGTTGTTCATTGCCGGGCTTTTCAGTGATAAATATCTCGAGATTAATGTGGGGCTGTTGATCGTCCTGCTGATCATAGCAGCGATCTCGGGAACGACCGTGGGTTATCTTTTTGGCCGTTGGGCGGAGAACTACCTCCGAAACAAGAAAGAGAACCTGTTTTACAAGCGGAAATACCTTGAAATGGCCCAGGAATTCTATGCACGCTATGGAATGATGGCCTTTATATTGGGGAGATTTCTTCCCATTGTTCGTACCTTCGTACCCATTCTCGCCGGGATGGTGCGGATAGAGTTTGTAAAGTTCTTATTTTTCAATATTGTAGGGGCCGCAACCTGGATTGTGGTGATGGTGATGGCAGGGTATTTACTGGGGAACAGATTCCCCTCGATAACCGATCATCTTGAGGTTATCGTGGTTGGCATGGTGCTGTTGTCGGCCGTTCCGGTCGTTTTATCGTGGTTCAGACATAAAAGGATGTCGCGGCAGAAACCAAAAATTTAGAAGAAAGTGTGACTATTCATTTATTTATACATTACTGTAGTACGCAAAAACTTTTCCTAAACTAAAAACCATTAACAATTAATTCTACTTATGAAAACTTCAAATTCATCTTCTTCATCTTTATCTGACAGCTTAAAGTCTGGATTTGCGGCGTCTGTTATAATCATAGAGATCGTGATTGGCTACGTGATCTGGAAATATGTGCTGGGTGATCCTTCTCACTTCCAGGGCGGCAACCCCGAGGGCCATCCCATAGAAGGAGATTTCTTCGGGATATTCTATAAAGGAGGCTTCCTGGTGCCGCTGGCGATCGGGTTGTTCCTGATGGCCTGTACTTTCGCCATCGAACGTGCCTTCACCATCGGCCGCGCAAAGGGCAAAGGCAGCGTAAAAGCTTTTGTGCAGCGCATCCGTTTATTGGTTGCTGGTGGTAACATCAATCAGGCACTGGCTGAGTGTGACAAACAAAAAGGTTCTGTGGCCAATGTGGTGAAGGCCGGCCTTTCCAAATACAACGAACTGGTCAACAATAACACCATCGAGCCCGAGAAGAAAATTGCCATGATTCAGAAAGACATCGAAGAAACAACGCAGCTTGAAATGCCGATGCTCGAAAAGAACCTGGTTATCCTGGCGACGATCGCTTCCATCGCCACGCTGGTCGGTCTGTTGGGTACTGTAATCGGGATGATCCGAGCCTTCGCTTCCATGGCACAGGCGGGTGCTCCTGACTCCGTCGGTCTGGCTAACGGTATCTCCGAGGCGCTTATCAATACAGCATTGGGTATCGGAACATCAGCCGTAGCGATCGTGTTCTACAACTATTTCACCAGCAAAATCGATGCATTGACCTATGGTATCGATGAAGCCGGCTATAGCATCGTGCAGAACTTTACTGCGACACAAACAAAACGCTAGTACTTCTTTAAAAGATACGTGAGATATGGGAAAAGTAAAAGTACATCGGACAACACCGTCATTGGACATGACACCGATGGTGGATCTGGGGTTCCTGCTGGTGACATTCTTTATGCTCACCGCGACAGCCGCCCCGGATGAACCGCTGACGGTAGATATGCCTTCGTCGGTTTCGGAGATCAAACTCCCGGAAACCGACATCCTGACCATTTCGATATCCAAAGATGGTAAGGTGTTTTTCAATATGGACGGAAAGTATAACCGCCAGACGCTGTTGCAGCGGATGGGCGAGCACTATGGCATCCCTTTCAGCGATGCAGAACTGGCCAGGTTTTCGGTTATGTCGACCTTCGGCGTGCCGGTTCAAAACCTGAAGGAGCTGCTGGCGATGAATTCGGAACAGCGCAAGAACCTGGAACAACCCGGGATCCCCGTGGATTCGCTGAACAACCAGTTGAAAGACTGGATCATCTATTCGCGCATGAGCAATCCGAAACTTCGTATTGCCATCAAGGGTGACCAGGATTCCAACTATCCCGTCGTGGAGAAAGTGATGAATACACTGATTGACAACAATGTCAACCGGTTTAATCTGATCACAAATTTAGAGAGAGGTTCTTAATTATAAACCCCCAAAGAAATGGCAGAAGTTAGTCAAGGCGGTGGTGGTGGTAGTAAAGACGGCAAGGTACGGGCGAAGAAAGCGTCGACCAAAATCGACATGACGCCCATGGTGGATCTCGCGTTTTTGTTGCTGACGTTCTTTATGCTCACCACGACCTTTAATAAACCTCAGACCATGGAAATCACCATGCCTGAGAAACCCAGGGGTGAAGAGAAACTCCCGGAAGTAAACGAGAAAAAAGTAATAACACTTATTCTGGGAGACGATGACAAGGTCTACTGGTATCACGGGATCACCGATCCCAAGATTGAGCTCACGGATTTTTCGAAGAATGGCGTCCGCAAACTGCTGATGCAGAAGAATTCGGAAATTCCTGGAATGATTATCCTGATCAAGCCGTCGAAAGAGTCGCGTTACAAGAATGTGGTGGATATTCTCGATGAGATGAACATCACCAACATGCAGCGTTATGCGATGGTGAAGATAACACCGACGGATGAGGAACTTGTAAAAGAATCAAACTTATGAAAGCAGAACAGGTAAAGGCGGAACGGTGGGAAGACATCGTGTTTGAATATCGCAATAAAGCCTATGGCGCATATTTCATCCGTCGCAGTTACGACAAGCACGTCCTGATGGGCCTGGTGATTACCATTCTTTCAGTCGGTCTGCTGTTAGCCGCACCGAAAATCAAAGAGTGGATCCAGGGCCAGCAGGAACCGGAAAAGGTAGAGACAAGGACGGTGAAGTACACGGACCTGGCGCCGCCGCCACCGATCCAGAATACACCACCGCCGCCGAAACTCGATATCCCTCCGCCGGTGAAAACGATCATCAAATACCTTCCTCCCAAAGTAACCGACAAGGAGATTGTTGAAGAGGAAGAGATGCCGACGATCCAGGAAGTAAAAGAAAATGAGGTCGGTAACGAAGACATCATAGGAACCGGCGAAGTGATCTTTGAAGAGCCCGTCGAAGAAGTTGTCGACGAAGGGCCCGGCGACCAGATCTTCACCGTGGTAGAACAGATGCCTGCATTTGAAGGCGGTCTGGCTGCCATGGCCAAGTTCATCGGCAAGAACCTGAAGTATCCTTCGGCCGCGCGCCGCATGGGAATTGAAGGACAGGTTTTCGTTCAATTCGTCGTGGACGAACAGGGAGCGATCAGCGAAGTGAAGACCATAAAAGGTATCAGCGCTGAGTGCGATAGAGAAGCAGAACGCGTAATCAAGCTGATGCCGCCATGGAAGCCAGGTAAACAAAACGGTAAACCCGTAAAAGTACGTTTCGTACTGCCTGTCAGGTTCAAACTGGCGACATGAGAAGTGAACGAAACGAGGTAAAAATGTCACCCTTTGAAGCGGTTGTCAAATACCTCGCAGGAGCTATGGCTGTGCTATATATTGGAATTGGCACAGCCATCCTTTTGCGGGCCGCCGATTTCTTTAACCTGCCGCACCGGTATTCGTGGATGCTCGGCCTGCTGTTGATCTTTTACGGCATCTTCCGGGGGTATAAAGTTTATCAACGCTATTTCAAAAATAGTTCATGAAGAAATTGCTGATTTTCGTTTGTGTCGCCGTCACTTTTTGCGGATGTATGCCACGCGACAAGAATGGTAAGTTCTTGGACACCCCTACGTCGGGAACCATTACCATCGCGGTGGATGAAGCCCTGCAGCCCCTGATGGAAGCCGAAATCAGCGCATTTACTGCTCTTTATGCCAACGCGCATATCAATGCCATTTATATTTCAGAAGGAGAAGCAATCGACAGCTTACTGGTCGACAGCGTACGACTGGCTGTCGTGACGCGCAAGCTGGTGAAAGAAGAAGAGGACTATCTGGAAACACTCAGGCTTCCAGCCGCCCAGGTAAGGGTTGCCATCAACGGCATAGCTTTGATCGTCCACCCGGACAACCCGGATACACTCATGACGACCGACCAGCTGAAACAAATCCTTACCGGCGAGCTCAAACAATGGAACGAACTGAACAAATCATCTCGTAAAGCACCCATCAACGTCGTTTTTGACCAGCCTAATTCAGGCATAATCCGTTTTCTCAACGATTCTCTGACATCGCTGAAAAACCTGCCGGAAAATGTTTTCGCTGTGAAAAGCAATGCCGCTGTTGTGGACTATGTATCCTCGCATCCCGAGGCATTGGGTTTGATTGATGTCAGCTGGATCAGCGACCGTGATGACGCCACAACCAACACTTTCCTGGGATCAGTGAAAGTAGTCGGGCTATCAACCGGGGGTGAGTATTACAAGCCCTTTCAGGCATATCTTTCGCAGCGGCAGTACCCGCTGCTCCGCGACGTCTACATGATCAGCCGGGAAGGAAGAACCGGCCTGGCAACAGGTTTTACGGCATTCGTAGCCAGCGACAAGGGTCAGCGTGTCGTACTGAAATCTGGCCTGGTTCCTGCTACTATGCCTGTAAGGATTGTAGAAATAAACCGCACACCATTTAAATAGATTGTTTATTAAAATTCGAGTACAATGAAGGAGATGAAAAGCTTTAAAAGAATAGGTCTGGTGACAATAACAGCTCTTTTCTTTTTATCACTCACACCCGGCGTTCTGCTGGCGCAGGAATCGGAGGTCAAAAATGCCCTCCGCCTGTTGCACAGTGAACAGACAAAGAAGTCCCTGGAAACCATAACAAAGGCTTCACAGACTTATCCGGATGACATTAAGGTTTTGTACACCCTGGGGTACATTCAAGCCAAAACGGGTGACAAGAAAAACGCCGAGATCTCCTTCCAGAAGATTATCGATAAAGACGCAAAAGAAGGACTGGGCTATGCCGGCAAGGGAATACTGCGCATGATGGACAACAATACGGCGGAGGCCAAACAGTTTTTTGACAAGGCCCTGGATGTTTCCAAATCAAAAGATCCCGCGGTATTGCGCGCCGTCGGTGAAGGCTACCTGCTGAACGAAAAATTTACCAACGAAGCGGTAACCATCCTGCAACAGGCCAAAGAGAGAAATGATGACAATCCCTACACTTTGGTCGCCCTGGGCGACGCATTGCTGCAACAGAATAACGGTGGTGGAGCCGTAGACAACTACGAAAGGGCCGCCCGTCTGGATCCGGCGAACGGACTCCCCAACTACAAAGTGGCGCTGGTATTCTTCCGGTCGAAGAACACTACGGTGGCGGAAGAGAACCTGCTGAAATCAACGAAAGCCGATCCGAACTTCGCCCCTTCATACAAAGAGTTGGGCGAACTGTACTATACTACCAAACAGGCCGACAAAGCTGTTACAGCACAGGAGTCTTATCTGAAGACCACTGAAAATCCCGAGAAAGGGAAGTTCAACTACGCGTTCTACCTGTTCATGGCCAAGCAGTATCCGAAAGCCATTGCAGTCTTCAAGGAGCTCGCGGCCAAACCCGATGTAACACCGACAACTTTGCGTTACTATGCTTATGCGCTGGTGGAGTCAGGCAACCTGCCGGAGGCAAAAAAGGTATTTGACCTGTACTTCAGCAAGTCGACTGACATATCAGCTTCCGACTATGCATACTACGGTAAAATGCTGCAGAAGCAGGGTCTGGATTCGCTGGCAGTGAGCAGTTTTGCCAAAAGTTATGAACGGGACACCTCGCAGGTCGATATGCTCGAGACCGTTGCTGAACTGTATTTTAAACTGAGAAACTATGACAGTTCAATTATTGCATACGAAAAGCTGATTCCTAAGCGTGCGTCTAAGCCACGTCCGGGTGATTACTTTAACATTGGACGGGCATATTATGTGAAGGACAATCTTATGGGTGCTGATTCCGCGTTCCAGAAAGTTATTGAACTGGCGCCCAATATGACGGTAGGATATTTATGGGCCGGACGTACAAATGCAAAGATAGACTCGACATGGAAAGAAGGTCGTGCAAGGCCCTACTTTGAGAAATTGATCGAGAAAGCGCAGGCGAACCCTGACAAGGGCAAAAACGATCTGATCGAGGCCTACTCTTATATGGGAACGTACTACGTTCAAAAAGAAATTAACCTCACTACATCAGAGTCATATTGGGATAAGGTACTGGCACTGGATCCGAATAATGAAAACGCCAAAATAGCCAAGAAAGCCATCAAGGAAGCCCGAGATGCTGAACGTCAGCAACGACAACAGCAGCAGGGGCAGCGATAAAGATTTTGGTCAGGGCATGCAGGACAACGTGGCGGTGACCATGCGTTTTTGCAGTTAAAAGGTTTCGACATGATCGTTGATCTTTGATCAACAGCCGCTTTTGAAGCGCGTTGTTCCTGCCCCGGCCATCTTCCTTAAAAAGAAGGTGCTAAAATAATAAAATACTGCAGCGCAAAAGCAGTTATATTGGTAGCTGAATTTAAACCCCGAAGACCTCCATGCAATTTGCCCTTATCGCTATCCTCGCGCAGATCCCCACCGATTCAACTACCACTGCCGTCACCGATGAAGGACTTTCAATAGCAGATCTGATTATAAAAGGAGGGGTCGTCATGATCCCTATTCTTTTGTTATGGGTCATCGCTACCTACCTGCTCATCGAGCGATTCCTTTACCTGAAAGAAGCCACAAAAACAAAAGGCGACTTCGTACGGCATATTTCACGTATCCTCAAAGAAGGCGACATCAAAGGAGCAACGTTGTATGCGGAAAAGGAAGACACCGCCATCGGCAAGATCATCTCCACCGGCATCAGTTACATCGGCAGACCGGTTAAGGATATCGAGTCCATGATGGAGTCGGTCGCTAACGTCGAGGTGGGCGAAATGGAAAAAAACACCAACTACCTCGGTATCATCGCCGGTATCGCCCCTATGCTCGGGTTTATCGGAACGATCACCGGTATCATCCAGATCTTTTATGGCATCTCGCTGTCCGACAACATCAGCATCGGTATTATCGCAGGCGGTTTATACGTCAAGATGATTACCAGCGGAACAGGCCTGATCGTCGGTGTTTACGCCTATACGGGATATCATCTCATTCAGCAGCGCATCCAGCGATTTACTTTGCAGGCGCAACGCGATTCACTGGACTTTATTCGTTCTATTGTTAGTCCGGCAAAATGAAGATCAAACGCAGAAGTCATTTCCAGGCAGAAGTAGCGACGTCATCCCTCAATGACATCATGTTCTTCCTGCTCCTGTTCTTCCTCATCATCTCGACGGTGACGAACCCTAACGTCATTAAAGTGCTTTTGCCCGAATCCAAAGCCAACCAGGCACTCAACAAACAGCCTGTGATCCTCACTGTAACCGAGAATAAACAGTTCTACATCAACAAACGGCCGGTTCCCCTGGCGAACCTTGAAAATGAATTATTAAAGGCTTGCGAAGGACTGAGCGAGCCCACGGTAGTAATTCACATACCTTACAACCTGGAAGTACAGGACCTCGTCGATGTCATGCAGATCGGCGCAAAGCAAAAGATCAAAATGGTTCTTGCGACCAAGAACAAATAGACAGCGACCCTCCGGGCGACTTTCTCAACAATTCTTAATGCCTCTTAATGCCTGCCGGCGGAACATCCCGGCTGTTCCGTATGTTAGCCATGCAGCTGCTATGACGGTAGAAAAAGAGGAAATTCAGCCGGGTTTGCGACCGACGGGGTAAGTGGGTCTTTTAACCCGTAATTGCCTCATTCAGAGGTAATATTTTTTGAATAATAACCGCAAATTTCTCTACGCGTTTAGTGGTGTTTCACCAATAAAAAATGAAATTTGCACTGCCAAAAATCTATGG
>DASPJC010000540.1:0-31306 GCA_035628815.1 Ohtaekwangia sp.
CCAGATGGCGGGCGTGAACATTACTACAGCATCCGGATCACCCGGCGGGGCGTTGAACATCCGCATCAGAGGTCTTTCCACGAATGGTGACAATAATCCGTTGATCCTCGTTGATGGAATTCCATACTCTCACGATGGCCTGAATGCATTGAATCCATCCGATATTGAATCGGTTGACATACTGAAAGACGCCACGGCTGCGATATACGGTGTTGCCGCGGCCAACGGTATCATCTTCATCACGACGAAGCAGGGAAGAAAGAATGCCAAACCCACGCTGGAATTTTCAGGCTATTATGGTGTTCAGGAAACGGCAAAAAAGCTGGATCTTCTCACCGCGCGGGAATTCGCCGTTCTCAAGAACGAAGCATTCGCAGCAGGTGGACAAACACCGCCCTATGCAAACGTCAATCTTGGAAAAGGTACCGACTGGCAGGATGAGGTATTTGAAAGCGCACCGATCCAGAACTACAGTCTCAGCATGACGGGTGGGTCGGAAAAAAGCACGTATTCCATCGGCGGATCGTTTCTCGACCAGAAGGGTATCGTGGGTGGTGATAAAGCATCGTACAAGCGATATAATGGCCGCCTGAATTTCACCACGGAACTTGCGCCAAAAGTAACCTTGCAGAACGTCCTGTTGTTTACACATGAGAAAAGAAGTACCGTGCCGGAAGACGGGATTGCAGCGGTGCTCTACAACGCGATTAACGCATCACCTGCTGCTTCCGTAAGAACGCCGGAAGGCAGATATACCTATCTCGAAGAATTCAGCGATATTATCAACCCGCTGGCGCAGATCGAGAATACTTATAATGAAGCACTGGTCAACAAGCTGGTCGGTAAACTTGAACTCGTTTACAAAATCAACGACAACTTCGACATCACAGGCCGCGCGGGTTACAATTACGCCATTGTGGATGACAAAGTCTTCTCGCCCCTGGTTTACTACGGTTCCGGTAAAGCACAAAACACGGCAGCGAATGCAAACCTTGATCCTTTTACAGCAGAGCTCGCGGAAGGTTTGATCGTTCCTGTGCACAACCGTGTTACCGAAACGCGAACAACGTATGGGAATTACATCTTTGATGCATTCATAAACTACGATAAAGCTTTTGGTGAACACAAAGTAAAAGGAACCCTGGGTACATCGGTACGCAGCGAAGACAACCGGAGCCTTTCCGGAACAGGCTTCAACATTCCCTATAACGACTTCGATTTTGCCGACATCTCCCTGTCCGACGCTGCCAATTTGCAGAACAGTACAAGTTCCTGGCAGGATATAAACAGGATACTGTCCTACTTTATCCGGGGTCAGTATACCTACCGCGACAGGTACATGGTATCGGCCATGATCCGGCGGGATGGATCCACTAATTTCGGAAAGAACAATCGCTTTGGATATTTTCCGGCTGTCTCTGCCGGATGGGTTGTTACCAGCGAGCCTTTCTTCGAATCTGACCTGATTCAATTCATGAAGGTAAGGGTTAGTCATGGGGTGATCGGGAACGATCGCATAGCCAGATGGCGTTACCGCGGCCTCCTGAATGGAGAAGCTGTTTATCCTTTCGATGACCAGCTGGTTACCGGTATCGGTATCGGCGCCCTGGGAAATCAGGATCTCAAGTGGGAAGAAACGCAACAAACCGACTTCGGCGTAGACCTGAACCTGTTCAATGACCGGATCAGTTTTACGGCCGACTACTACATCAAAACCACGAAGGATCTGTTGTTTCAACCCGATATCTCCGGCATTGCGGGTGCTTACGGCGCTGGTGGAATGCCTCCCCTCATCAACGCGGGTACCGTGAGAAACCAGGGGTTTGAATTCATTCTTGGTTACGATCAGCAAATCGGGCGTGACTTCAGTTTCCACGTCAAGTATAACCTGACCACCGTGAAGAATAAGGTCATCGAACTGCCACGGGGCGTCGATTTCCTTGAAGGCGGTGCATTCGGCGTTGGCGGTGGCAATGCCACAAGAATGGAAGTAGGCCGGCCGTTAGGCTATTTCTTCGGATACAAAACCGAAGGCGTCTATCAGAACCAGACGGAGATCACCGAGCGTGGTGTAACGCAGGATGGTGCGAGACCGGGTGATCTGCGATTCGCCGATGTCGATAACAGCGGTGGTATCAACTTCAGTAACGACAGCGATAAAACCATGATCGGGTCACCGATCCCTGACGTAACCATGGGGCTAAGCCTCGGCATCAACTACAAAGGGATCGACTTCTCGGCATTGTTTTACGCTTCCATCGGAAATGAAATCCTGCGGAACTATGAGCGTCAGCAGCCCCTTGCGAACATGCTCGATTACCGGATCAACCGCTGGACCGGTGAAGGATCAACCAATGAACATCCCAGGCTGTCGACAGCTGCAAACCGGAACGGGGTGATCTCCGATTATTTTGTAGAAGACGGATCGTATCTGCGGATCAAAAACATCCAGCTGGGTTATTCACTGCCGACCGCCATCAGCGAAAGAATCGGTGCGGCCAAAATCCGCGTATATGTGGCCGCCAACAATTTGCTGACCCTGACCCGCTACCAAGGGTTCGACCCTGACTTTTCTTCACCCAATGCCCTGGCCTCAGGGATTGATTACGGATTTTATCCTCAGGCAAGAATCTATATGGCCGGCTTAAATCTAACCTTTTAAGACAATGGAAAAATTATTCAAAACAACCATACTTTTGGTCGCCTGTTTCTTTACAACCATCAGTTGTGATGATTACCTGGAAGTTAACCCGCCCTATGCGCAGGACGCCGATGCTTATTTCAACAGTCCTTCCGACTATGAGAAAGCGCTGGTAGCAGCATACGATCTTCTGCAAACTTCCTATCTCAGCATCTGGATCGGCGAGATTGCTTCCGACAATGCTATTGCCGGTGGTGAAAGCGTAACCGACAGTGAAGGCCTCCACCAGATCGACGCGATGACGCACGGCGGTGTGAACAACGAACTCAGGAGTTTGTGGCGGTGGATGTACGCGGGCATCACCCGTGTCAATTACATTTACGAGTTCCGGGACAATATCGAGTTCGACGGAAAGGACCGCATTCTTGCAGAGGCTGCTTTTCTCCGGGCGTACTACTATTTCGAACTGGTGAAATTTTTCGGCGATGTGCCGCTGATCATTGACAGAAGACTCAGCGCCGGAGAAATTTCCGCGCAGCAACGAACACCCAAAGCCGAAGTATACGCACAAATTGAAACAGACCTCATGTTTGCTGCCAATACCCTTGACTGGACTGCGCCCCAGAAAGGAAGGATAACCAAAGGCGCTGCCCTTTCACTGCTTGGAAAAGCGTACCTCTATCAGAATAAATTCGGAGAAGCTGCCACCGTGCTGGAACAGGTGATCAACGAGGGGCCTTACGAATTATTCGGCGATGTATCCTCGCTGTTCAGGGTTGCCAATGAAGGCAATCCGGAAACCGTGTTTGATATCGAATATGTAGGTGTGGAAGGTGGAAGCTATGGATGCTTTGTTTGTCTCGAAGGCAACGCGGCAGTAGGTTTCCATGGCATCCGCGGTTATCAGGGACCGATCTATGGCGATGGTAACAGCTACAATCTGCCGACACAGGATCTCGTCGATGCTTTTGAAACGGGCGATCCCAGGCTGGAAGCTACGGTTCTCGACATCGAAGCTTTCAAAAACAGTCAACCGGATCCAACCAGTGTTACCTATGTTGAAGGCGGTGGTGGCCACACGGGATTTTACAATAACAAGTACCTGAAGCGTGCCGATGAACTCGGTGCACCGGACAATGACCTTACCAGTCCTGTCAACCACAAAGTGATCCGTTACGCGGATGTATTGCTAATGGCTGCTGAAGCGCATAACCGGAAAGCTACGCCCGATGATGATCGCGCGCGCGAACTCCTCAATGAAGTCCGCGATCGTGTTGACCTGGATCCGGTGCTGTCATCCGGTGCTGCATTAACAGAGGCCATCTACCATGAACGCCACATTGAACTGGCCGGCGAAGGTCATCGCTTCTTTGACCTGGTCAGGACAGGTAAGGCTGCTGATGAGATCGATGGATTCCAGACGAACAAAAACGAATTATTTCCCATCCCGCAGGATGAGATCGACCTGGCTGGCGCCGGGTGGGACCAGAACCAGGGTTACAACTAACAACGGAAAATATTACAGCTATGAAAAACTTACGTTATAGCATATTGTGGATGCTTACCTTATTGCTGGTGCATGCCTGCAAAGATGAAGATCCACAGTTGGGTGCAGTCCCGACACAGGCAGATGCGGCCTTTACATTCACGCCCAGCGCAGAGAATGATAATATCATCGATTTCTCCAGTCCCACTGGTGCTTTCTTAAAGAAGTGGGACTTCGGCAATGGAACGAAAGCAGAGGGAGATAACGTGAAGGGAGTATATCCCCTGCAAGGCACATACGAAGTAACACTGACGGTCTTCACTTCCGGTGGTAGTATCTCGACGAAGCAAACTGTTGAGATCGCGGAAACTGATCCCACCTTGCTCGACCTGCCAGTCTACAACATGCTGACCGGCGGAAAAGATGCTCCTGAAGGAAAGAAATGGATTGTCGATGCCACGACAGGTGGCCACTTCGGCGTCGGCCCGGCTGCGGGTACAGGTCCTGACTGGTATGCGGCAGCAGCGAATGAGAAAGCTGGTGCTGGTTTATACGACGACGAGTTCACGTTCATTCTGAATGGATTTTCGTTTGTCCAGACGACCAATGGCGATGTGTTTATCAATACGCAACAGGCAGCAAACTTTCCCGGCGCCGTTGCGAACGCAGGTGATTTTACCGCGCCACATACCGCACCGGATGATTTATCATGGACCGTAACAGAGGATGGTGATAATCAATTCCTGACAATCTCGACCGGCGGTTTCATCGGCTATTATACCGGCGTGTCTACGTACCAGATCATGACACTGGAAGAGAATAAACTGGTATTAAAATATTACGACGCTGCGAATGCGGACCTGGCGTGGTACTTACGTTTGATTCCTGCAGATTTCACACCGCCCCCGCCTCCCCCGCCAGCGAAGACAACTTTACCGGTGGATTTTGAAGGAACAAAACCTCCGTTCAATGGGTTTGGTGGTACCGCGTATGATGTGGTCGACAACCCTGATGCTACGGGAATCAACACCAGCGCAAAGGTAGCACAGTACATAAAGGGGCTGGACGGTAACTGGGCCGGTATTGAAACCGCGCTTTCCGCCAAACTTGATTTCTCCGTCAATACCTTGATCAAGTACAAGGTGTATTCACCGGTGGCCGGAAAAGCATTATTTAAACTGGAAAGTGTCGACGGGTCAGCAACTCCAATTGAGGTATTTGCTGACGTGACACAAGTGAATGAGTGGCAGGAACTGACGTTCGATTTCTCCGGGGCGCCCAGCAATACGTTTGATAAAATTGCGCTGTTCCTGGATTTCGATAATAACAACGGTGGTACGTTTTACCTCGACGATATCCGCCAGGCCTCCGTGCCGGCCGTGCTGTCAGAAGCCGACCTAACGGGAGGCGCTTCCAAAACATGGGTACTTCGGCCTGCCGCGGAATCTTTTGGTGTTGGTCCGGCAAAAGGCAGTGACGACTGGTGGCCCAACGGTGCCGATATCAGCAGCGAGAGACCCTGCCTGTTCAACGACGAATTCATTTTCAAAACGGGCGGCGTTTATGAGTATGATACCAAGGGCGATATTTACGGCGAACCCTACATGGGGGGCCTGACCGCGGCGTGTACCGATGAAAGCAACCTTCCGGCGGAAGCGCAGGCGTGGGGCTCAGGAACGCACACCTTCACCTTCACGCCGGCGACCGAATCGGATCCCGCATACATTACCGTTAGTGGAACGGGCGCTTTCATTGGCTTACCAAAAGCCTATAACGGCGGGGAATATGCTGCGGCACCTCCGACCGCCGATGGCTCCGTGAAATATGAAGTGTTGAACTATGTGAAAACAGACGCTTCGGAGACCATCTTCCTGACCGTTGACATTTCTGCCGATGGAACCGCCTTCTGGAACTTTGTTCTGATCGCACAATAAATAATAAGGTAGCCTGGTGTTTATTCAGGCTACCTCAATTTTTTAACAGGCTTTATGAAATTATATATAATCACTTTGTTTACCCTGTTGCTTTCCGGGTGTGGCGATGACGGACCGGAGCAGGAACTTACACCACCCAGTAACCTCACCGTTGCAGTTACCGTAAACCCCGATAATTCCGGGAAAGTCGCTGTGGTCGCGACGGCGGTTAACGCAAACTTTTTTAACATTTACTTCGGCGAAGACGAGGATGAAATACCGTTGAAAGTCGCCGATGGAAAAGGTTCCTATCAATACGCCGCATCGGGTGAATACGCCATTCGTGTCCAGGCGCATACTACAGATGACGTGTTTATCTCCGACACGGAAAATGTAACGGTTACCCGGCAGGGAACAGGTGGCGTGGTCATTCCAACGACGGGATACACCACACCCGAAACGTATGACGGGATGACCCTTGTCTGGCAGGATGAGTTCGAAGGGACTTCTCTGAACACGAACGACTGGATTTTTGAAACAGGAACCGGCAGCAACGGTTGGGGTAACAATGAACTGCAGTATTACCGCCAGGAGAACACGACCGTACAAGACGGATTCCTCATCATCTCCGCCAAAAAAGAATCGTTCCAGGGACAAGACTATACTTCGTCCCGCATTATTACGAAAGACAAGCAATCCTTTCAATACGGGAGGATCGACATCCGCGCCGCGCTGCCCAAAGGACAAGGCATATGGCCCGCGTTGTGGATGCTGGGTGAAAATTTCGGCTCGGTGGGATGGCCCGCCAGCGGCGAGATCGATATCATGGAGATGATTGGTGGCAACGGCAGGGAGAATACCGTTCACGGCACGGTGCATTGGGACAACAATGGACAATATGCCAGCTACGGACAGGGAAACACGCTGACCGCGGGAACATTTGCCGATGAATTCCACGTCTTCTCGATCGTCTGGAATGAAACATCCATTACCTGGTATCGCGACGACATCCAGTTCAACGTGGTCGATATCACGCCCGCCGCGCTCAGCGAATTCAAAAATGAGTTCTTCTTCATTTTCAATGTCGCTGTCGGCGGAAACTGGCCCGGAAGCCCCAACACCTCGACGACCTTTCCGCAGCATATGATCGTCGATTACGTCAGGGTTTTCCAATAACGTGAACCAATAGTTCACGCTTTAATTCAGTCATTTCATAACGAAACAATTTATGCTTACGCATCTCAGGATATTGATCTGCATTTTTATTTTGACATCGTGCCAGGAGAATAACGGATCACAACTGGTATGGTCGGACGAGTTTGATACGCCCGGGGCACCGGACACAGCCCTGTGGAATTACGATCTCGGCACCGGCAACAACGGATGGGGTAACAACGAGCTTCAGTATTATACCAGCGATCCGAAAAATGTCCGTGTCGAGGACGGCAAGCTGATCATCGAAGCACACAAGGATTCACTGGAAGGCAAGGCCTTCACCTCTACCCGGATCGTAACAAAAGGAAAGGGCGACTGGCTTTACGGGCGCGTGGAAGTAAAAGCCAGATTACCCCGCGGTAAGGGCACCTGGCCCGCCATCTGGATGCTGTCAACCGATAACAAATACGGCGGATGGCCCGCCAGTGGCGAGATCGATATCATGGAACATGTGGGCTACGACCCGGGCGTCGTACACGGCACCATTCACACAGAAGCGTATAACCACATGAAACAAACGCAGAAAGAAGGGAAAGTGACTGTCCCGGAAGTTGATGAGAACTTCCATGTCTACACGATCGACTGGACGGAAAACAAAATAGACTTCATCGTCGACGATAACCTATACCACACTGTCACGCGCGATCCCGCGGATGATTTCAAAGGATGGCCTTTTGACCAGCGGTTTTACCTGATCATGAACGTTGCTGTTGGCGGAAACTGGGGCGGTCAACAAGGTGTCGACGAGAATATCTGGCCACAGCGGATGGAGATCGACTATGTGCGCGTGTACCGGTAGGAGTTACAGGTTACAGGTTACAGGTTACAGGTTACAGGTTCAAAGTTTAAGGATTTCCAGTCTTTGCGTTACGCTGTGGGATGGCAACTGGCCTAACTCCCGCGGCCTACCTTAAGATCTTCTTAATTCCTGGAGCCTGTTTCTTTCGTCCTGAAGTTCGCGGGAAAGCTTGGTTTGCTTCTCCATGGCTTTTTTCTTGTACTCCTCGTACTCGTTGGAGACCAGGCTAATGGTGAGCGTTTTTTCGCGGATGGATTTGTCGAGATATTTCATGCGCGCCATGATGAAAATCAGGATGCCGATCAGTCCCCCGATCAGGATACCGACGAAAGCGAGGAAAAAACCTTTGGTGAAGTCGATACCCAGCACGTTGATGTGCTCACTGTCATAAAGGTACCCCTTGAAGGTCGCCTCTTTTTGTTTGACCATCGTCTGTGCATTGGCCACTTCATTTTTGAGCTGGTTGATCTGCTGCTTGGACTGTAAAATAGCTGCCTCCTTGGCTGCAAGGGTGTCCTGGATATTCTTCCATACACCGTCCAGCGCCGATTCCTTGATAACTTTATAGTTTTCGTACGTCTGCGATTTGGCCTTCAGGATAGCGTAACGGTCTTTCAGCGAATAAGGCCCCTGAAGGGGATCAACACCCGCCTGCCCGAAGGATGCCTGGGCGGCTAATAAAATCACGAACAGTGCGAAACAATTTTTGATCATGGCAATCTGGTTAAAAGAACGCGCAACTTAACAGATTGAAGGCTGGAATTCCATAGCAATTGTTTTAACTGTTCATACTATCGTTTAATAACACGTGACAGGGGATGAAACTCGCAACCCGCCGATTAACCCGGGACGAAACTTCCCCGCTAGTCCTTCTTTTTTATCACAAGATCAGTCTGCTGGCTGGCGATGACGTGGTTAAAAAGCTCTTTCAGATAGTGATATTCGCCGGACGTGAACACCGTTTTTGCAATGACGAATGAATTCTTCACCATAAGCGTGGTACCGGACACCGTGGTATTGGAGACGTAGCGGCCACCAGCGCCCGGCAATGAAAGTCCGACAGGCCGGGGAAGATCCGTTGCTTCAAAAGTTTCAGGAAGCTCGATATTCAGAACGTAAATTTCCTCGAGGGGCGCACCAAAGTCGACCGGGTACGAACGCTCAGACGATTTGAAGGGGTTCGATTTCCACTTCTCGAGAAAGAAGGGGTTGAGCAAATAGCTTTTGCCTCCGCCAGTCATGGGTGGATCTATTTTAACATGAAGCTTCCGGATGAGTGGTTTGTTCAGGTCGTCCACGTTTTGGAAGGTGAACTTCTCCACCGTCATATCCAGCTTGTTGGCGAGGTCGTCGACGTAAGCCTGCTCACCGCTCGTATAGATATCCTTGCGGTGACGCACGGCACTATACCCGTAGAACGAAGTTTCAATCGTACCGGTGATGCCATCATCTGCCAGTTTCAGGCTGAGCAGGTGGACCTCCTTCCGTTTATCGGTGGGCTGGATGTCGTGCCAATACGATTGCTTTTCTCCCAACACCCGCCCCTTTCCGTTCAGGCAACGCTCCGGTATCATACCGAACCCGTAAAAATCATCGGTTGCATCAAGCAGGTAGACTTTATCACCGACATTGAGCTTGGCCACTACATAGTTAAAGTCCGACAGCACCGGGTACAATTCAGTAGCCAGGCCGTTCTCGCGGGTGGAAAGGATCATCGGGTCAGCGTCCAGTCCTGCATACCGGAGGGCGGCCACCAATGAAAGGTTGATATCACCGACGTTGCCTTTTTTTTGTTCGAAAGCCTTCTTAATCCCGTCACTGTATTTTCCGTAGTAGTTATCCCACTGGTACCAATCCTTAATGAAGGCGTAGACTTTCTCCGCCTTGCTCAGCGGGTCAGTATCACTCATCAGAAGCGGATCAAGATGCTTGTCGGCCATATCTTTTCCCTTTCTCAGCTGGACACCAAAGTGATCGTGTTGCCGGAGCTCCTGTTCAACATCCTTCCATTCCCGGGTGATCTTGTCCGTGGTGCCATGGAAAGATTTGTACTCGGACAGCTCGAAATAGATTGCCGAAATAAAGTTGGACGCTGCCGTCATATACTCTTCTTCCACGAACGCCGGAACTTTCGTCATGCTCCATTTGAACCGTGCACAGTCGGATTTGTACCCACCGCCCGGCGTATAGCAGTCTTTTATTACCTGGCTTTCATTTTTCGACAGCTTAAGATGCCCGCGCAACGAAATGTTATACGTGAAATTTCCAGGGATCGTCGCCCAGTACTCGCTTTCCACCTTCGGAATGTCGGTCTGGAAAAACCACGTTTTGAAATTGAAATGGAAGGGCGTTTCAAAGGTGTACGAAATCTCGATGATACTTCCTTCCCGCACGTTGGGAATAGCAAACTTTTTCAGGTTTGTGTACTCGTTGATATTTTCAACAAAAACACTTTTGGGATCGAGGGGTGTCTCTGTGATCCGGCCGTTTTCAATATTATAACTGGATGCTTTGATGGCGGAGACATTCTCTGTTTTACCATTCTGCTTGTGTAGCGGAATTTCTATGTTCGCTTTTTTCAGACCGTCCTTCCGGAGAATTTTGATGCGCGCATGATATTCGACCAGCAACATCCCGCGATCGGAATTTTCAAAGCGCGCGTGGCCAAATTCCTTCAGCACTACAGCAACAGCAGAAGTATCATGCTCATAGCGCTGGAGATTTAAATCCTTGTACGTTACGCCGCCGTAGCTAAAACCCGCTTCCTGCGAATAGCCCGTCAAAAAAATATGTAAAAGCAGTATTGTTGCAACAAAACAACGGGTCATACGCGGGGGTTTGGTTGTCACAAATTTAAAAAAAGCCGGCTAAAGAATAAACGATTCCGCCTGGATGGTGATTTCAAAGACCACGTGCGTACTATTCCGCCAGTAATTCAGGTGTTTTTTCACTATCGCAGCCAAAAAAAACTGTAGCATCTCCGTTAGACGTCCTATTTTTAAGCCATGAAGATCGGCTTGATTTCCGATACGCATGGGTTTCTTGACCCCGGGGTTTTCGCATATTTTGAAGCATGCGATGAGATCTGGCATGCCGGTGACATCGGCGACATAGCTGTCGCGCAGGCTTTGGAAAATTTCAAGCCCCTGCGCGCCGTGTACGGTAATATCGATGATCGTGTATTGCAGCAGCGATATCCGGAAGACCTGGCCTTCAGGTGCGAAAATGTCTTCGTCCTGATGACGCATATTGGCGGGATACCACCGCGTTACAATCCGCGCGTCCTGAGGTTGTTTAAAACGCATACACCACAGCTATTCATCTGCGGACATTCGCATATCCTGCGTGTAAAACGCGATCCGGATCACGGGAACCTGCTCTACATCAACCCGGGCGCCGCCGGTAATCATGGGTTCCATGCAATGAAGACCATCATCCGTTTTGAAATTGCCGGCAGCGAAATAAAAAACATGGAGGCGATCGAGCTTGGCAAAAGGGGCGCATTACCAAAATAAAAAAGGACCGCCTTGCAGCAGTCCTTTTCCGAATAGGTATAGGTATAAATTCTTAAACGTACTGGTTCAGCATTACCGGCATGACCAGCATCAGGATGTCTTCGTTCTTGTCTTTCTCTGCTGGATGGATGACACCGGCCTTGTTAGGCGCAGACATGGTCAAGCGGATCTTGTCAGAGTCGAGATTGGTGAGCATCTCGATGAGGAATTTCGCGTTGAAACCGATCTCGATGTCCTCTCCTTCATGCTCGCACGACAATCTTTCGTTGGCTTCGTTGGAGAAATCCAGGTCTTCGGCAGAAATCTGTAGTTCGCTTCCGGTGATTTTCAGGCGGACCTGGTGTGTTGTCTTGTTCGCATAAATCGAGATACGCTTCAGGGCACCCAGCAGGTCGTTGCGCTCAATGGTCATCTGGATGTTGTTACCACTGGGAATTACATTATCATAGTCGGGGAAGCGCTCGTCGATCAACCGGCAGATCATTTTGATATTGCCAAACTTGAAGAATGCATTCGACATATTGAAGTTCAGCGTTACATCGGCATTTTCTGAAGGCAAGGTGGCTTTCAGAAGATTCAGGGCTTTCCGTGGGATGATGATAGGGTTTCCATTATCTGACTTTACGTCCGTTCTCCGGTAGCGCACCAAACGATGACCGTCCGTCGATACGAAAGTTGTATTCTTTTCGCCCAGGTTTACATAAACGCCTGTCATGGCCGGCCGCAGCTCGTCATTGCTCGTGGCGAAAATTGTATTGTTGATCGCTCTTGAAAGTACCTCGGTGGATACTTCAGCGGAAAAGTCGTTCGAAACAGAAGGGACTTTCGGAAAATCGGTAGCATTCTCACCGGAAAGTTTATAGCGGCCGTTATCGGAAATTATTTCAACACTGTAGGTGGATTCGTCAATCGAAAAAGTCACCGGCTGTTCAGGGAGGTTCTTCAGGGTGTCCAGAAGGATCCGCGCAGGGACGGCAATACTGCCCTTTTCTTTGGACTCAACCTGGATTTCCGTAATGATCGAAGTCTGCAGATCTGAGGCTGTGACAGTCAGGCTTCCCTTGTCCAGTTCGAACAAAAAATTCTCAAGAATGGGCACTACCGGGTTGGTTGTGATGACCCCATTAATATTGGAAAGTTGCTTCAGCAGGTAAGCAGAATTAACGATAAACTTCATTCGTGATAAAGTGGTTTGGTTGTCAAGCGGCGGTAAAGTTATAAAGAAAACCGAATAATAAAACGGGTCTTAAATGTGCGAAAAAGACGGGAATACAAGTCAGTTTGTAGCAAAAAAATCTTTTGGAAGAAGGATGTTGCGAAGCTTGCGGTGATCGAAAACCGCCCATTCGGTTCTATTCAGCAGCCCTGCCATCTCGCGGTCATTATAACGGTAAAGGTCGAGGCGGTATTCGCGGTTGGCCAGGTCGCGCAAAACAAGTTGCTGCAGCGGCGGCGTTCCTGCCAGGCTGTCCAGTTTGGGGTTCCCTGCCACATATTCATCCGCGGTTAACAGGGAAACCGCATCGAGAAAGTCGTTCATTTTGGTGGTGTCCGTCTTGCCAACCTCCGGAATGGTGAAGTATTGATCGTTCATTACAACACTGAAGTTGTTACCCGGTTTTTCAGGGTACTGCGCGGCGAGGCCCACGAAGTTCTGCCAGTTAAATCCAAAAACATGCTTGTCGCGCCACTGGCGGGCGGAAAGCTCAAAAATCCCGGAAACATATACCCGGTATCCGGGAATGTTCATGACCCATACTTCCTCCTCTCCCGGCCTGGC
The DNA here is from genome assembly GCA_035628815.1 of Ohtaekwangia sp. GTDB lineage: Bacteria > Bacteroidota > Bacteroidia > Cytophagales > Cyclobacteriaceae > Ohtaekwangia. The sequence continues at coordinate 13,350 of DASPJC010000540.1, forward strand.
GAAATACGCCTGAGTTTTGCGGCTATTGCCACCGGCAAGGAACTCATCAAGCTTTTCATCGCCGGAAAACAGCGAAACCCGGATACCTTCGGATTGCAACTGCGCAGCCAGTGAATCATTCAGGGACCTGGCCACGGGCCGCCTGGGTTCTGCCTGCAGGATCGTTGCCATCAGGACATCGATCAGGTTTCGGTCAGCATTCCAATGCCCGTTAACCTTCCACCGGCCAGCGGTTACCTCCAGCACGACAGTATCCTGCAAATGGCGTAGAACCACACTGTCAATACGGCTTACATCGAAGCTCCTGAAGTGGTCTTTACCCACAGCATCATCCGTTCCTCCGCGCCGCCATGCGTATATACAGGCCGTGATAATCATCAGGATCACCAGCGTCACCAACAGCCGTTTATTTCTCTTCTCCTGCATATCAAATCAAAAGCTCGCAAATTTTTTCCTTCGCCAGTAAGCGCGGGCAGCACCATATAAAACCAGCAAAATCAACGGCGCAACGATATTTATGATCTGCCATTTCACTTTCTCATTCCGGATCTTTTCCCTGTTTAAAGGACGGATCTTTACCTGTTTGGTGCGCGACTGGATCAATCCCTGCTCGTCGGTAAGATAGGCCACGGCATTCAGCAACAGTTCACGGTTGGCAAAGGTATAATTCGATACGGGGTCGAAACCGAGGGGTCTTGGTTGTCCGCTCCTGGCATTGATATCATTGCGGATCACGTCGCCATCAGCAATGACAAGTATTTTTGCGGGCGCTCCTTCCGCCTGGAAATTTTCCGCCGACACGCCTTCCGGTGCAAACCGGTTTTTATACAGGGAGGTAAATCTGCCTTCCAGCAAATACCCCAGCGGAACGACCTCGTCGCTAAAAGCTTCACCGCTACCAGGCTTTCGCAGATCATTGACGCTGACCCTGACCGGCGCGCGAAGGCGTTTAGATGCCGCGGCGGTAAATAATAATGGCGTCTTCCGTATACCTTCCGCCTTGACGGTATCCACGCTGTTCACGAACCGCAGTGAAACCGCATCGAGATTGCGGGTGATGGGATGCTCGGCGTAATGGTTGATCAGTGGAAAGAACGGCCACTCCATCAATTCAAACTTAGGCCTTCCGCCAGCCTGGCCGGTAACAACGGTCACCATACCCGAATGTTGATCCTGGACCAGTTCGGGATTGATGCGGACGCCGTAACGAAACAACAGGTCATCGAGATCAAGGTTGTAGGGAACGGCAAAATAGTCTTCACGGGAAGCGCTGTCCATCGCGACATCCAGGCGGTCGACGAGAAACAGGACGCTGCCACCGTTCATGATAAACTGGTCGAGTTTGTATTTATCCGCAGCGGGAAACGCTTTCACCGGTTTTGCAATCACGAGCGCATCATAATGGCTGATGGAAGAACGTTTTCCGAGATCAACCTTGAACACATCATAGGTTTCCAGTAAGTCGTTATTGAAGCTGGCAATCTCAAGGCTGTCCAACTCACCATGGCCGGTTACAAACCCGATGCGCCTGCGTTCCGTATTGGAGAGTTTGAAAATAGCATTGGCCAGTTCGAACTCAATGCTCTCGATCGACTGATTGATCTTTGCCGCGGTGTTTCCTTTCAGCAACATCACCCCCGTTTCAAGGCCGCCATAAGAGACGAGCGCACCTGGAAAGATGATCTTTTCCACGCGTTGTCCGTCTTTTGTATCGATCACGTTCATGGGTTGTATTCCCCGTGCGCTCAGGTCGGCCATAAATTCGGATTGCGCTTTCTCACCTGCGGCGAGCGCCGGGTTGGTCAGCCTGTAATGGATTTTATTACCGGCGTGTACACGAAATTCATCCAGCGTCTCGACAATACTTTTTTGAAACCGCTTGAAATCAGCATTCAGGTCACCTTCCAGGAACACTTCGATATGCACGTCGTCTTCCAGTGCGGAAAGGATTTCGCGTGTCTGATGCTTGATGCTGTAGCGTCTTTCTTCCGTGAGATCGATCCTGAAAAAGTACGCGGCACCCAACAGGTTAATAAGCACGATTGCGACGACCGCGTTCGCGAACCAAAGGATATCACCGGTTTTCTTTCCTTTCAAGTTTACCATTGTCGGCTTCCCACAATTAGTTTGGCAATGGATAACATGAAAAAGATAATACTGAAGAAGTACAGCAGGTCGCGGCTATCGATCAGTCCGCGGCTCAGCGATTGATAATGATATGCGATGCCCAACTGTCGCAGCCATAAAGCCGTATCACCGGCCGCCGTCATCGCTGCCATCGAATCGAAGCCGGCAAATACGAGGAAACACAGAAAAGCCCCCAGTATAAACGACACGATCTGGTTCGCCGTAAGCGAGGATGATAAAATTCCGACAGCACAAAATACGCCGCCCAGCAACGCCAGGCCTATGTACGATCCCATGATACCCGGGGTGTCGACGTTGCCCACCGGATCGCCAAGCCGGTAGATGGTAAAGTAGTAGAGTATTGTCGGTACCAACGCGAACAGTACCAAGAGGAAACTCGCAGAAAATTTACCGAGGATCACCTGCCAGTCGCTCACCGGTTTTGTGAGCAGCAGCTCAAGCGTTCCTGCTTTTTTTTCCTCCGCAAAGCTTCTCATGGTAATGGCCGGGACCAGAAAAATGAGCACGTAGGGGCCCATCGAAAACAGTGTATCCATATCCGCGTATCCATATTCCAGCACCGAGGTTTCGGGGAAAACCCACATCAGCAAACCAATGGCGGTCAGGAACACGCCGATCACAACGTATGCGATGAGGGAATTGAGGAAGCTGTTGAATTCTTTTGCGAGAATCTGGAACATGGTCTGAAAAGCGGCAAAGTAAAGCTAAATTTTCTAATGCTCCACAGGTGCTGCGCCGGTCAGATCGTGGAATACGCTTTCCAGCGAGCTTTCTTCCTGCCGCAATCCGACGAGTGCAAGATGCTTATCCGCTGCCATCCGGAAAAGTGCCGGCCTGATGTCGGTCGTTGGCGAGGCCCGCAGGCGATAGGTACCTTGACCTTCGTGCTGAACGCCCAGCACGCCGGGAATGATCGCCAGGTTTTCAATCGCGATCTCGCGTTCGAATTCAATGACAAGAATTTGCCCGCCCGACGTTTTACGCAACAGGTTGGAGAGTGTATCATCGGCGACGATCTGACCTTTGTTGATGACGATGACGCGATCGCATAACGCTTCCACTTCCTGCATGATGTGTGTGGAAAATATCACGGTCTTCTGCCGGCTTATGTCTTTGATCAGTTTGCGAACCTCCACGAGCTGGTTAGGATCCAGACCAGAAGTAGGCTCATCGAGAATCAGTACCTGCGGATCGTGAAGAAGTGCTTGTGCGAGTCCGACACGTTGCCGGTATCCCCTCGACAATGCTTCAATCCGTTTGTTCTGCTCCAGTGTGAGTCCGCATACCGCGACCATTTCCGACACGCGGCGCGTCAGTTGCTTCCCTGCCAGTCCGTAAAGCTTCCCGGCAAAACGGAGGTATTCGTGTACAAAAAGATCGAGGTATAAGGGATTGTGCTCCGGCAGGTAGCCCGTGATGCGCTTTACGCCCATGGGATCATCGACAACATCATGGCCACCAACCGTTACGGTACCGGCGGTGGGCGGGATGAAACATGTGGCGATCTTCATGGTGGTAGATTTTCCCGCGCCATTGGGCCCCAGGAACCCTACGATCTCCCCTGCCCGTAATTCAAACGACACACCTTTGAGCGCCTGTTGCGGGCCGTAGACCTTTGTAAGATTTTTAATCTGAAGTGACATGCTCACACACGTGTTAATGATATGTTAATGTCCGGGGTTCCTCGTCTGATTCCATGCAAAACATGCGTCGGCAAGTTACAAACGGGCCATGAGGATCATTAATTGCATTGAATTAAACGCTTAATTGTCGAAATTTACACCGAAATTAATCATGTTATGCGTCTCGCTTTTGTAATTCTTGCGCTGTCGTTTTCAGCATCATCCTTCGCCCAGCAAGCCTACCACCTTCAGTTCCGGATCGACGGGTGGCAGGATACAACCGTATATCTGGCGCATTATTACGGTGAATCGACCTACCTGAGGGATACTGCCCAGGTGAACAACAGGGGTGAATTTTCATTTGACGGAAAAAAGCCGTTAGTCCGCGGCATCTATTTTCTCGTGCTCAACAAAACGAAAGTGCCTTTCGAGATCGTCATCGGAAGCAACCAGCACTTCAGTATGGAAACGGACGCGGCAGACTATATTAAGAACATGGTGGTAAAGGGTGACCTGGACAATAAACTCTCTTTCGAGAATATGATCTTTAACATGGAGCGTCACCAGGAGGCAGCACCGCACATCAGTGTCATCCAGGACAGTACGCTTCAGGAAATCAACAAGAAGGAGGCGCGTGCAGCGTTCGCGAAAATCAATGAAACCGTCCTCGCCCACCAGCAGGAACTGATTGAGCAATATCCGAACACCCTGACAGCTACCATACTGAAAGCCAATCAGGCAGTTAAGATTCCCGATCCGCCCAAAAGGCCAGACGGCAGCATTGACTCCACTTTTCAGCTTCGCTGGTACCGCGAGCATTTCTTTGACAATTTTGATCTGGCAGAAGATGCCCTTTTGCGTATGCCGCGACCGCTCTACAGCGAAAAAATTAATGAATATCTCGACAAGCTGTTTGCTCCCCAGGCCGATTCGGTTACCCAGGCGATCGATAAATTGATGATGAAGGCGAAGAAGAATCCCGAAACATTCCGGTACGCGCTGTATGCCCTGCTGCAGAAATACCAGCAACCCGAGATCATGGGTCTTGATGCCGTTTTTGTGAATTTGTACGACCGATACATTGTGACGGGAGAGTCGGATTACTGGGTGAACGCCAGTATGAAAAAAAACCTTAAGGAGTATGCTGAACGCCTCCGGAAAAGCCTTATCGGGAAGACGGCGCCAAACCTGATGATGCAGGATCAGAATTTGAAGCCGCGTTCGATGTACGATCTGAAAAACAAGTACACGATCGTATACATTTTTGACCCCGACTGCGGTCACTGCAAAAAAGAAACACCCAAGCTCGCGTCGTTCTACGAAAAAAATAAAGCCCGGTTTGATGTAGAAGTGTTCGCGGTTTGTACCGATAGCTCTATGGTTAAAATGAAAAGCTACATGAAGGAAGTGAACATGAAATGGATCACGGTTAACGGGCCGCGTACCTACGTGGGTTCGTACCACGACCTTTATGACGCCCTTACCACACCGGCGCTTTTTATACTGGACGACAAAAAGAAGATTATCGGAAAAAAAATCCCGGCCGATAAGCTTGAAGACTTCTTCGTGAATTATGAGCGCTTTATGAAAAAGACTCCCGCGAAGGCGCCGGCTAACAGTTCAGGTAAACTGTAACCGGACACAGGACAGTTCAAAAACGGACACTGACGGTAGGCTGTGGGTTATGGAACCTTCTAAAAACGGCTGTTTCGGCGTTTGTAACTTTTTGGCACTTTTTTCAGTCTTATATGCAACTATTAGCGCGTTCGGAAGTATCTATATTGTGTAACTACCTGACAAAACCAACAATGTATGGCCTTTTTTGACAAACTCCTTGGAAAGAAAAAACCGGAACTGAAAGCGCGCTGTCCCATTACCCGGGAACCCATCGAAAATGGTTATGGCTATTTACTCACCACATCCCAGATCGTTGCTTCAAAAAAATACTGGGACATGATCATGACTGAACCCGAAACAATGTCATATACCGTATCGCACTTCAAGAACGTACCCAGTGGGACGCAAATGCGGAATATGATCTTTGAAAAATACAGCAACATTGACAAGCCCTGGATGATCTCTGATTCGTGCATTAATCTTTTCGAGAATGTCGATAAAGCCCTCGCCCGTGAAAATGCCCGGAAGTGGTGGGCAAACGCCGGCAACTTTGTTCCGGATCAATCGGGGCCGGCAATGGAGGCGCTCGATAACGAGACGTTTCAAGGCTGGAAAGATTACGCGGTGCTTGAAGCCGGTCGCAACAGAATCGTACTACAGTAGAGTTAGTTTAATAGGTTAAGTAGAATGAGCCTCACGGATCCGTGAGGCTTTTTTTGTTACCGCAATTTCCGGAAGAGCGTTACGTCACGAAAGGTGACGGTAGTATGTTCTAGTTATTCCTGTCAATCGTAAACTGTACCAGCTCGGTCAGTGATTTTTTGTAAGGTGTATCGGGAAAACCTTCGAGCAGCAGAAGCGCGTCCTGGTGGTACTTTACCATTGACTGCTGTGCATACCCGATTCCGCCCGATTGCTTGACGAAATCTATTACTTCCCTTACTTTTTTGGGTTTGTCACTCTCGTTCTTTACAATGCGGATGATCCTGCGTTTTTCCAGCCACCCGGACTTCGACAGTGCGTATATCAGGGGAAGTGTCATTTTCTTTTCCTTGATATCAATCCCCAGGGGTTTGCCGATCTCCTGTTCGCCATAATCGAACAGATCGTCTTTGATTTGAAATGCCATCCCTATTTTTTCACCGAACTGGCGCATGGTCTTTACGACCGCATCGCTGGCACCGCTTGAACTGGCGCCTACCGCGCAACAGGAGGCAATGAGGGAGGCCGTTTTCTGCCGGATAATGTCGTAGTACACATCTTCGGTGATATCCAGCCGACGCGATTTTTCGATCTGCAGCAATTCCCCTTCGCTCATCTCCCGCACGGCATCGGATACAATACTCAGCAAATTGAAATCCTTGTTTTCAACCGACAACAACAGGCCGCGCGAAAGAAGAAAATCGCCGACGAGTACGGCGATCTTGTTTTTCCAAAGTGCATTGACAGAAAAAAAACCGCGGCGGTAGTTGGCTTCATCCACCACATCGTCGTGGACCAGCGTGGCGGTGTGCAGTAATTCAATGAGGGAAGCCCCCCGGTACGTAGATTCGTTGATGGCTCCGCTGGTGCCCGCGCTGAGGAACACGAACATGGGCCGCATCTGCTTGCCTTTACGTTTCACGATGTAGCTCATGATTTTGTCCAGCAGCAATACGCGTGTTTTCATGGAGGCCCTGAATTTCTGTTCAAATTCCTCCATCTCCCGCGCAATGGGTGCTTTTATATCATCCAGACGTAAAGACATCGGCACAAGTATACGCATAAAAGGGAAGCGAGAACTATTGCCCGGTAAGAAGGCGGAAGAATTTTTAACGGCTGATACGGTTATAATTTCCGGTACCCATTAGCATATCCGTAAGCCCCCTTCTATCTTCGGGAAACGGTACGTACAACATGACTTCCACTCACGCCGGCGCTATTGGAACAGCAACACCTGTTTTGCTGGAACTGATTACCTATAACCGCGAGCAACACGACAAATACACCAACCTGCCCGTCGATCAGATCCTGGGCCTGCAGAAGGCCGACCGCGTCAACTGGATCAACCTGGACGGCCTGTACGACCAGGACATCATCGAAAAGATTCAGGCGCATTTCAACCTCCACTCACTTTTGATTGAAGATGTGCTGAGCGACCAGCGCCCCAAAACTGAAGAGTTCGAAAAATACCTTTTCATCACCCTTAAAATGCTTCATCGCATTGATGCGCGCCGGATTGAATACGAACAGATCAGTTTCGTTCTGGGATCAAATTATCTTATCACCTTCCAGGAAAAAGAGGGCGACCTGTTCGATGGTTTCAGGGAAAGGATCCGGCTGGACCAGGGCAGGGTGCGAAAAAAACAGGCGGATTACCTGCTCTACAGGCTCATCGATATCATTGTCGAGAACTACTACAACGTGCTGGATAAGGTGGGTGATATCATGGAAGAGATCGAGGAAACGGTATACGAAAATCCCACGAACCGTACCTTTAATAAGATCCAGTCCATGAAAAAAGAGCTGATCTTCCTGCGCAAGGCACTGTATCCGTTACGGGATGCCTTAAACAAGGTCGTCAAAGGTGAATCGGAATTTGTCCAGGAGGAGAACCTCAGATTTTTCTCCGATGTATACGACCATGTTGTACACATCATCGATTCACTTGATACGTATAAGGACCTTACCTCCAGCCTGCTCGACATTCATATCAACGCTATGAATACGCGCATGAATGAAGTGATGAAAGTGCTCACCGTAATTTCCACCATTTTTATGCCGTTGACTTTTATCGTGGGCGTTTATGGCATGAACTTCGACAATATGCCGGAGCTGCACCGGCAATACGGCTATTTTGAAGTGTGGGGTGTCATGATCGTTATGGTCATGGCCATGCTGGCGCTTTTCAAGTACAAGAAATGGTTCTGACGACATAAAAAAAGCCTCCGCGCATTGACGCACAGAGGCTTGGTTCCGTTAAAAAACCGCTCAGATTCTTTTTTCAAGCTCATCAATTTTCGCCTGGGCCTCATCCTTGCCCAGGGAAAGCGATTTCTTGTAAAGCTCGACTGCCTCGCGCAACGTTTCTTTCTTCTTTTTAGGGGCCAGTTTGGTCCGGTTTGCGGCCTCTTCCACTGCTGCCGCACGGGCAAAGTAGGCATCGGCCTCGCTCATTTTACTTTGGATCATCAATTCCTGTACACGCGCTTCGATGAGGGCAAGCTCCTGCGTTTTCGCCTCGATCTCCGATTGTTTGTCGACCAGCTCCGCTTCCTGCATGCCCACGGTGGTAATCAGGTTCTGGTTTTCATTCCGGTATTTTTCCACCTGCTCCTGCAGGCCAACGATCTCCCGGGTTTTGGCTTCAAGATCAGCCTTGAGCTTCTGAATTGTTTTGGCGTATGATCTGGCATTCGCTTTAGAAGATGACAATGTTTTTTCGAGATCATCGATCTTGCGTTCGGTATCCTTCACATAGTTGTTGATGTCCTTCATCCGGGAAGCATAGTCGTCGTAGGTAGTGCCCTCAACCATGTTCACCCGAAGCAACTGACGGTTGCGATCGATCGAATCCATCAACACGCCGACTTCGGTCAGTGTCTGTGCCATTTTCTGACTGGTCTCCAGTTCTACCCGCAGGGAATCGACTTGTGTTCTCAGCATCTCCTTTTCCTTTGTATCGCAGGCAGCCAGTAGGGCCACCAAGGGTATCGCAAAAACAAGCTTTTTAATCATAAAGAGTCCATTTTAGGGGTTATAAGACAAAAGTACTGTTGATTTCGATGCTTACAAAATATTTCTCCCCGCCTTCAAACGGTTGACATCGTGCAGGTTAAACGACCTTAACATTATGCTGTTTTCTTTTAGAGATTTGATGAAGGGGTTTAACTTTGCACGTTTTCAAGTTTTCCTGAGCATTTAATGCCGAAATTAATAAACACGCAAACGCGTATTGCTGACCTGGGAAAACCCCGCATCGTCATTATCGGTGGCGGCTTTGGCGGCATGGAAGTCGCCCGCAAGCTGAAAGGTTTCAAAGCCCAGACCGTTTTGTTCGACAAGTATAATCATCACTGTTTTCAGCCTTTACTGTATCAGGTCGCTACATCAGCGCTCGAATCGAGTTCGATTGTCTTCCCGTTTCGGAGACGGTTTGGATCACAACGTGATTTTTATTTCAGGCTGGCAGAAGTCTTACGCATCAAACCAGACGAACAATGTATTGAAACATCCATTGGCAGTGTGCGCTATGACTACCTCGTCATTGCCAACGGTGCGGCAACTAATTTTTACGGGATGAAGGATGTGGAAGCCAACGCGATGCCCATGAAAACAATCATCGATTCAATCAAGCTGCGGAATACGGTGATCCGGAATTTTGAAACCGCATTGCTGACGGATGACCGGGAGTTTCAAAACAGCCTGATGGACTATGTGATTGTCGGCGGAGGCCCGACCGGTGTGGAGCTGGCCGGGGCATTCAGTGAACTGAAGCACCATGTTTTCCCGAAAGACTATCCGGAACTCGAACTCAGCCAGATGGATATCCACCTCGTGGAGGCAACGCCACGGTTATTGAATGGCATGTCGGAACCTGCTTCAAGGAAAGCGCTCGACTACCTGCAACGGATGGGGGTAAAAGTCCACCTGAATTGCGCTGTGAAATCCTACGATGGATACGAGGTCCTTTTTAATACCGGCGAAAAACTGATTACCCGAACGATGATCTGGGCGGCCGGCGTAAAGGGCCAAGGCATTGCGGGCATCAGTGCTGAATCCCTGGGAAGAGGGAACCGCATACTGGTCGATGAATTTAACCGGGTAAAAGGGTACGAGAATATTTTTGCCATAGGCGATGCTGCCTTAATGACCGCGGAGGCTGCTTATCCGAACGGCCACCCGCAGATGGCACAACCTGCCATGCAGCAAGGAAGGCTCGTCGCCGGTAATATCAAAAAGCTGATCGCCGGCAAGTCCATGCAGCCCTTCCGGTATAAGGATTTAGGCTCAATGGCAACCGTGGGCAGAAATAAGGCGGTGGCCGACCTCGGAGCGTTCAGGACGCAGGGATTTTTCGCATGGGTGATCTGGATGTTCATCCACCTGATCTCAATCATGGGTTTCAAGAATAAATTCTTTGTCCTGACGAGCTGGCTTTGGAGTTATTTCTCCTATGATAAAAGTAACCGCATACTGATCGCCCGTCCGAAAGACGGCGTGCAATAATTATGGCTTCATCTGCTGATAGACATTCCACTCCGCTTTCCGCCGCAGGTGTGCTAATTTCGCTGGGTATTATTTATGGCGACATAGGCACCTCGCCAATTTATACGTTCCGCTTCATTGTCGGGAGTCATGCCATTAACGAAGAACTTATTTATGGCGGTCTCTCCTGCGTATTCTGGACACTGACACTGATCACCACGATCAAGTATGTCTACCTGGCGCTTAACGCCGACAACAAGGGTGAAGGTGGAATATTTGCATTGTACGCACTGGTGAGGCGTTACAAGGCTTCGTGGGTGATTTTCCCCGCCATCATCGGATGTGCTACACTGATCTCGGATGGTTTTATTACTCCGGCCATCAGCGTAACCTCGGCGATCGAAGGTTTGCGCATGCTGAACCCTGATATCACCACCCAGACGATCATTACCATCGTCATCATCATCCTCCTTGCGCTGTTTCTCTTTCAGCAGTTTGGCAGCGGTGTGGTGGGAAGAACCTTCGGGCCCATCATGCTGACGTGGTTTACTTTCATCGCGGTGATTGGCCTGTCGCACCTGGTGCACAAGCCGGAGGTACTGAAAGCGCTTAACCCATATTATGCCATCCACCTCTTAACCCTGTATCCTGGCGGGTTCTGGATTCTGGGCGCTGTCTTTCTTTGTACGACGGGGGCGGAGGCGCTGTATTCGGACCTTGGACATGTCGGCAAAGGAAACATCCGGGTGGGTTGGGGCTTCGTCAAGGTTGCACTGCTCCTGAGTTACTTCGGCCAGGGTGCATGGTTACTTGAGCATGTAGGCCAGACGTTGGACGGCAAAATTCCTTTTTTTGAGATCATGCCGCCATGGATCCTGATATTCGGAATCATCCTGGCCACGATGGCCACCGTCATCGCCAGCCAGGCCCTGATCTCCGGCACATTCACGTTGGTGAACGAAGCACAGAAACTGAAATTATGGCCTGCCACGCGCGTGCGCTATCCCAGCACGGTGAAAGGTCAGATTTATATTCCAGCGATCAACTGGCTCCTGTTAGCCGGTTGCATCCTGGTCGTACTGATTTTCCAGGAATCACGCCGCATGGAAGGTGCCTATGGCCTGGCCATTACGTTTGACATGCTGATGACCACCTCGTTGCTGGTGTTCTATTTTTCGGCGTCACGCAAGTCCACCTTCCGCGCGCTGCTGATGGCGGTTGTGTTTTTCACAATCGAGGGAGCTTTCCTGGTCTCGAACCTCAGCAAGTTTCCCCACGGCGGCTGGTTCAGCTTTACGATGGCCTTGCTCTTTTTCCTGATGATGTATACCCTGGTACGTGCGCGAAGACTGCGGGAACGGCATACGGAGTTTGTGGATCTGAAACACTATGTTGGCATGATCCAGGATCTGCAGGCCGACACGACTGTCCCCAAAGAAGCTACCAACCTGGTGTACCTTGCCATGGCAGACAGCAAACGGTACATCGATTCGAACATCATCTATTCTATTTTCAAGAAAAGACCCAAGCGCGCGGATGTTTACTGGTTTGTTCACGTCGATACCGTGGACAGCCCGTTTACCAGCAAGTACCTTGTCGATACCATCATCCCCAAAAAATGCTTTTTTATCCGGATCAAGTTAGGGTTTAAAACGAATCACCGGGTCAACCTCATCTTTAACAAGATCATCCATGAGATGGCAGATGCAGGCGAGATCGACCTTACCAGTCCTTACCAGTCGCTGCACAAATACAGCATGATGGCGGATTTCAAATTCATCATCCTGCATTCATGGGCATCGTCCGACAGCGAGATCACGTCACTTGACAGGGTAGTTATACAGGGCTATCGCCTGCTGAAAGACTTCAGCCTTTCAACGGAGGAGCTATACGGTATTGAAGCTGCCAACCTTGAAATCGAAAAAGTCCCGATCCAGGTGGGGCCGCAGGCCAGGGTAAAGATCAAACGGGAAAAGGAAGAATTTTAAGTCTTGGTTTATTGGGCATTAGGCATCGGGCATTAGGCATTAGACATTTATTAGGCATTGGATATTAGGTATTAGGTATTGGGTGGAACTTTAGGTCATTAAATACTTCAGGTCGTTTAACACATCAGCACGTAACTCACGGCTCGCCGCTTTTCTGAAAATCGCGCCATTTTTTAAACCTGCCTGCAACCTGAAGCCTGCAACGCTTAAGAACTCCTTTTCTTCGCGCCTCTTACCGCCTGGGCAGTCCAGGGATCTTCCGGCCAGTGATGACGCGGGTAGCGCATCCGCAGTTCCTTCCTGACTTCATGATAGGTAGTCTCCCAGAAACTCCTGAGATCCTGTGTCACCTGCACCGGTTTATAGCCGGGTGAGAGCAAGTGGATCAGTACTTTTATCCTGCCGTCATTTACCGATGGCGTTTCAGCAAGGCCAAACATTTCCTGTAGCCGCACTTCGATCACCGGTGACCGTCCGTCGCTGAAGTATTGTATTCTGATCATCGATCCGCTCGGCACTTGTAGCTTCACGGGAACCAGCGTATCGAGCCGTTGTTGGAGGTTCCAGGGGATCAGCCCCGTCAGGATGTTGCTCCATTCCAGGCGCTCAAGATCGCTTTGCCGTGTTACTGTCGCAAGATAGGGCGAGAGCCAGTCCTCCAGTGTTTGAAGCAATCGCTCCTCGCGTACGTCAGGCCATTCCTCATCGGGCCGCCATGCTTTCAGGCTTAACACGCGCGCCTGCCATGTTTCCTGCACTTCCTTCCAACCCAGCATCCGGGATCCCTGCTCGCGAATCGCCGCGCAGATAACTTTTGTGCGCTCAGCTTCCGGGATCTGCGGAAGAGGCTTGGTTTCCAGCAGTAAGCTGCCCACCCGTTTTTCGAGTGAGCCGACCACACCACCGCGGGCCTCATCCCACCGCACGATGCGTTGTTCGCGGGCGAGTTCCAGGAGATCTTTTTCAACCATGGCTGCGGCGAGAAAAATTTTTCCCTCTCCCGCGCCGGCATCAAGCTGGGCCGCGCAGATCCAGGTTTCGCGCATCAGCGGATCGTGCGGTGGCAATTTAACGACACGTCCATTGGCGAGCTTATAGCGTTCGCTGTGTTTTTCCTGCTGCCGGGCGATCCGCTCGGGGTATGCCGCTGCCAGCAGCTTGCCGACCAAAGCATCGGGGGGCATCGTGTTATCCTGTGGACAGGACAGGATGCGGCGCCATTGACCCGCCAGTCTTTCGATTCTCTCGAGGATTACCGTGTCGGCGTATACGTTTTCGCGCCTCCGCCACTTCCTCAGGGCTTCGATGCGCAGGCCGAGGTCGGCACCGGTTTCTTTCACCAGCGGATCCCGTTCCTCCAGCAATGCGGCAATATCGGCGGCCAGGGCTTTCTCCTGCACATCGGAAGCTTCAAGCAACAGATGGGCTATACGCGGATGCGTGGGGAGTTCCAGCATGCGCCGGCCGCGGGTAGTAATTCCCTGGCCATCGATGGCATCCAGCTGACGCAGCAGTTCCGTGGCCTGGGCTGCCGCGCCGGCGGGAGGAACGGTGACCCAGGTGAGATCGGTCAGCGCCTTCACACCCCACGCGGCCAATTCCAGTATCAGTGAAGCGAGATCGGCTTCCTGGATCTCGGGCTTGCGTTGGGCAACGAGGGCACTATGCGCTGATTCGGACCATAGCCGGTAACACTTGCCAGGGCCTAAGCGCCCGGCACGTCCCGCGCGCTGGTCGGCGGCGTCTTTGGTAACCCGGATCGTCTCAAGGCGGGTCAGCCCGCTTCGCGGGTCAAATCTGGGCACACGGGCAAGACCACTGTCCACCACCACACCTATACCTTCGATCGTCAGCGATGTTTCGGCGATAGCCGTCGCCAGCACAACCTTGCGACGGCCATCACGCCCCGGGAGTATCGCTTCCTGTTGTTGCCTGAACGGGAGGTCGCCAAAAAGCGGATGGATACTGACATTGGCAAGTTCTTCCAGCAACGTATGCGTTCGGCGGATTTCCCCGGCCCCGGGAAGAAACGCCAGGATATCGCCTGATTCATCGCGCAAGGCTTTTTGGATGGCCTGAGCAACACGTACAGATGCATTACCCTCACCATCCGAATACCTGATCTCAACCGGGTACTGTTTTCCTTTTGACGCAATGATGGGCGCACCGTTGAGTACCCGCGAAAGTTGTTCACCATCAAGCGTGGCCGACATGATCAGGAGCCTCAGGTCGTCGCGCAAAACCTGTTGCAACTGGAGACTCAGTGCCAGGGCGAGATCGGCATTCAGGCTTCGCTCGTGAAATTCATCAAAGATCAGAAGGCCCGCGTGCTCCAGGCTGTTATCATGCTGGATCATCCGTGTTAGAATACCTTCGGTGACGACCTCGATGCGCGTGCGGGCGCCCACTTTCGTTTCAAAACGGATGCGGTATCCAATGCGATCGCCGGGCTTTTCGCCCACGATATCCGACATGCGCTCAGCGACAGACTTTGCGGCAAGCCTTCGCGGCTCCAGCATGATGATCTTTTTTTCCTTCAGCCAGGGTTCGTCCATCAGCTGGAGGGGCAGAATAGTTGATTTGCCTGCTCCCGGCGGCGCCTGTAGTATGACGACCGGATCTTTGCCGAGCTTTTCCTTCAGTTCCGCTATTATCTCAAGAACGGGATAGGCTGTCATCAGTAGTGTTCGAGTGTTCAGGTATTCAGGTAAGTATAACCAGGTCAGCCGGCCCCAAAGGGTTTGTTACTTACTTACCAGTGTGGCGCCGGTTAGAATGAAATTGACGTGATCGGGATCTTCCGCGTTCAGCTTCAGCTTGCCTTTGACGGTGATCAGATCGTCAACCTGAAATTTGGAAGTACCTTTCGCGAAATTCACTTCCGCCACGGATTCCGGTCCTCCCCCGCCACAGAAAAAACACTGGCTCATGGGGAACTTTGATAATATAATGTAGTTGCCATCCTCCGGCGCAAAAGGCACATAATATCCCTGCACCATAATTTCCTTACCTTCCATCGACTTGAGTGCCTCGGGAAAATTGGGATAGAAAAGGTATTCCCCGAGATTCTCATAGAACTTTGGCTCGAACTTCGTCTTGGCAAATTCATTCCAGGCATCCCACTTCGCCTGCTGTCCAAACGCGCTACCTGTCATCAATATCACTACTGCCATTATCGTTATTTTTCTCACACCCATATCGTTTGCATTATTCGTTCTATGATTCATTCTCTCATTCACTGATTAGATTCCTTCATGCTGTCATTCACTCCTCCATTTCTTTCAGCTTCCCGCCAATACTTTTGATATGTCGGTCCGGTATGCCTGTACGGCAGGTATTATGGAGCACAGCATACCCAGCAACAAACTTCCCACCAAAATTATCCATTCTTCCGGATAGAAAACAAAACCGGTTATCCCTGCCTTTTGCGTCTGTACGACAGCCTTTGATAAAAAGACGATGACCCCGTGGCCCAGGATCATTCCAACGGCGGTGCCCATGAAAGTCAGCAGGCTTCCCTCGAGCAGGATGGTCAGCAGAAGTTTGTTTCTCGTAGCGCCCATCGAACGCATGATCGCCATGTCATAGCGCCTTTCTTTCAGGGAATTATACAATGCGATAAAAATGCTGAGCGCGGAAATAAAAATCAGCACGTAGGCAAAGCCGGTCAGCACGTCAACACCAACCCCGAGAATTGAAAACAGGCGCGCTGTTTCAAACGCGGGAGACGCCGCCTGCAAACTGGTTTGGGCATTGATCATCCGTGGAAGCTGGATAGCGCCCATGGGAGAACGGTACTGCACGAGCAGCGAGGTTATCTCTTTCGTTGAGTCTCCTTTCGCGGCGCCGGCAACCAGCGGCGAAGGAATAAAGGGAGCGCCCGTAGCATCATGATCGTGCGATTCCGCCTCGGCATGCATCTCCCAGATACTCTCGACACTGGTCAGGATCAGGTTATCGATGACGCTGTTCGAGGATTTAAGAATTCCCTTGACTATGTATTGATGTTCATTATGGGCATGCCCTCCTTCGGATAACCCATGTGCGCTGACAAATCGATCCCCCATTTTTAAACCGGTTTGCTCAGCCACGAGGCTCCCGATTGTTACCTCAAGGGATTTATTCCACCAGTCGCCGGCGGCAAGTTCTCCCTTGTAAAGGTCACTGTACTGCCTGTCGGTCCCGATGATGCGGAATGACCGGTAACTATCACCCAACGCCAGGGGTATTGATTTTTTGATCAGCCGGTTCCTGGCAATCTTTTCAGCATCGGCGAGCCTGATATTACCCGTCGGAAAATCAATGTGGAAAATATTACAAAGAATAAGTTGCAGCGGGCTTCCCTTCGCGCCAACCACGAGGTCGATGCCCCGGCTGTTGTGCGTAATCTTTTGTTCCAGCTGTTTGTTGAAAAGCGTGAGCGTTGTAATCACGGCGATACCCAGCGAAAGCAACAGGATATTGATCGCTGTGTTGAGCGGTCGTGCCTTCAGGTAATTCCAAACCAGCGTCATGATCGACATGCATGGATAAATTATGGTTCAAAAACTATTTAGCGAATACATGGCGTCACCGTTCTTGCCTTATCAGCTGTGCCGCAGCATCACCTGCCTGTGAACCTTGTCTTTCAGGCGCTGATCGTGTGTAGCGACAATGAGCGTCGACTGATTCTCGCGCGCGACCGTCATCAGCAGTTTCATGACGCTTTCACAGTTCCGGTCATCGAGTGCCGATGTGGGTTCGTCAGCGAGAATAATGGTTGGTTTATTCAGTACGGCGCGGGCGATGGCAACGCGTTGTGCCTGTCCATGACTCAGCGATGTAACGCGGCTTTTTCTTTTTTCCTGAAGCCCGAGCCCGTTCAGCACCTCATCCACGCGTCCGGCGTTGGCTGGGAGGCCCGCGAGATAGGGAGACAGCGCAAGGTTCTGCTCAACATTCAATGCCGTGATAAGGTGATTGCGTTGAAAAATGAACCCGATTCTTTGCCCCCTGAATTTGTCAAGTGCTACCCCCGATAACAAATTCAGTTCAGTCTGGTCCAACTTTATGGACCCGGTGTACTTCCGGAGCAACCCGCCCAGCAGGTGAAGCAGTGTGGTTTTGCCACTGCCTGACTCGCCCAACAGCAGGCAATGTTCACCGGCGTTCACCGTGAAATCGGGAAAGCGCATCGGGGGCTGTAATGGGTATTGAAAAGTAAGATCAGAAACCGATATCATGCTTGCGCGTAATTTATGTCCGCAGGGTCAATAAAAAAATACCCTGCAGGATGGCCGGTGTTTAAACCGGTTGGCGTTCGCGCCTGCTGCCGGAGTATAACTCGTATTCCAGTAACCGGCAATCCAGCCTGGCGCTATAAAATTCGATGCGGCGGCTTGCTTTCAACCCGATT
>DASPJC010000541.1:0-3076 GCA_035628815.1 Ohtaekwangia sp.
ACTGTTATTATCAGGGGTTGGGTAGCTGAATCTTTTGCCGGGGTTGCTGTCACAATAAATTGGGAAACCTGTTTGAAGAGTCAGGGCATGCCTGTATCTGCAACTTAATCGTGTCCTCCGTAGCCTTTCATGATACCGCGTTCCGAAGTCCTGATAAATTCGACGATGTAATCACGTTCCTTGCTTCCCGCAACTTCCTTCTCCACTACTTCAAGGGCTTTTGAATTGTTCATTCCTTTTAGAAAGATATACCGGTAGATCTCCTGGATCTCGCTTATCTTTTCCGAGGAAAATCCGCGACGACGCAAGCCCACAGTATTGATGCCGGCATAGGTCAGCGGTTCGCGCGCTGCTTTTGTATAAGGCGGAATATCTTTTCGCACGAGGGAGCCCCCGGAAACCATCACATGGGCGCCTACTTTAACAAACTGGTGCAAGGCGCTGGCGCCTGAAATAATCGCCCAGTCTTCAATGGTGACATGTCCCGCTACCTGAACGGCATTGGCCAGGATGCAATTATTACCCACCACACAATCGTGGGCCACGTGTACATAGGCCATCAGCAGACAACTCTTGCCGATAACTGTTTTGAATTTGTCATTGGTGCCACGGCTGATGGTAACGAATTCACGGATAACGGTGTTGTCTCCGATGAAGGTCTCCGTTTTTTCCCCTGCGAATTTCAGATCCTGAGGAATGGAAGATACCGATGCGCCCGGGTAGACTTTGACATTTTTTCCAAGACGGGTACCATCCCATAAAACGACATTGGATCCGATCCAGGAACCGTCTTCTATGACCACATCTTTTTGAACGGTTGCAAAGGGTTCAATGACAACATTGTTACCAATCTTTGCTTCGGGATGAACGTTTGCTAAGGGAAATCTGCTCATGAATTTTTTCGAACGATACTGGCGGTCATTGTACCCTCGCAGACGAGGGAGTTACCCACAAATGCACGGCCATACATTTTTGCAATACCACGTTTAATCGGCGCTACCAGGTCACACTGGATCACCAGCGTATCACCGGGCAGGACCATTTTTCTGAACTTAATACTTTCGATCCCTAAAAAATAGGTCCAGTAGTTTTCGGGATCGGGAACGGTGTTGAGCACCAGGATGCCGCCGATCTGGGCCATAGCTTCTATTTGCAGTACCCCGGGGAAGACGGGGTTTCCGGGAAAGTGACCCTGAAAGAAAAATTCGTTTGCCGTCACGTTTTTTACACCCGCTACACTCTCATTGTCGAGATAAATAATCTTGTCTATGAGCAAAAATGGATAGCGGTGCGGCAACGTGGCCGTGATCTTGTTGATATCCATGACCGGTGGCAACGAAGGGTTGTATTTCGGTCTGCCCTGCTTATCGGCCTCGTGCATGGCTTTTTTCAACTTTTTTGCAAATGCGACGTTGGCTGCATGACCGGGACGTGCCGCGAGCACCTGGGCTTTGAGGGGCCTTCCGGCCAGTGCCAGGTCACCCACGATATCCAGCAGTTTGTGCCGTGCCGGTTCATTCTTGTAACGCAATTCAATATTATTGAGAATGCCCTCCTGCTTGACTGCCACTTTTGGCTTTCCAAGCATTTTGGCGATGTTGTCAAGTTCATCATCCTTAACAACCCGGTCGACGATAACAATGGCGTTGTTAAGGTCGCCGCCGCGGATGAGGTTGTTTTTATACAACATCTCAAGCTCGTGCAAAAAACAAAACGTTCTGCACGAGGCAATTTCTTTTTCGAACTGACGAATGTCGGTGATGGATGCGTGTTGGCTTCCGAGGACGGGAGAATTATAGTCGATCATCACCGTTACACGGTAATCATCCAGCGGCAGCGCCGCTATTTCAACATTGCGAGCAGCCTCGCGGTAGAAGAGCGGTTCCTGAACCTCGAAAAAATCGCGCAAAGCGTTTTGCTCTTCTGTTCCCGCATTTTTAAGCGTTTCAACAGACTGGATTGAGCTGCCATCCATGATGGGGCATTCCGGTCCGTCGAGTTGTATAAGAACGTTGTCGATTTCCAGTCCTACGAGCGCTGCCAGCGTATGCTCAATAGTGCTGATCCGGGCGCCGCTTTCTTCAATCGTTGTACCCCTGGATACGTCGACCACGTTTTCACAGTCGGCGCTGATGGTGGGAGAACCGGGCAAATCGATGCGCTGAAATTTAATACCATGGTTGGGCTTGGCGGGAAGGAAAGTCATATTCGTCTGGACACCTGTATGGAGACCGACGCCGGAGATTGTAACGGATTTTTGTATGGTTTGCTGTTTGATATTGAGCATATTTCTGGAAAGTCGGCAAATTTAATCCCAATTATCCGGATAATCCAATCATTCGCCGGATGATTATGCAAACGATTGAGGTGGAAAGTTATCGGCTTTCTATCGAGGATGGCGCTGTTCTGCTTTCGAGTCGCTGAAGCTTGTTCTGCAACTCCCTCAGGCGTGCGTTCAGATCGGGCAATTGTTTAAAAACAGCGTAGGCGCGGAAGTATTCTTTTTTATCAAAAGCAGGGGCGCCTAGAATTTGTTCGCCTTCTTTAGAAATAGACTTCAGTATCCCCGCCTGGGCGCCGATACTGGTCCTGTTGGCGATGGCGAGATGGCCGGCCAGGCCGACCTGACCCGCAATGACACAATTGTCGCCTACTTTCGTAGAACCGGAAATTCCTGACTGCGCAGCCATGACGGTGTTCTTTCCGATCTCGACGTTGTGCGCTACCTGAATGAGGTTGTCGAGCTTTACGCCCCGGCGAATGATCGTCGAATCGCCCGCAAGGGTGGCGCAATCAATCACGGTATTGGCGCCGATGGATACATGATCTTCAATGATCACATTCCCCATCTGTGGAATCGCTTTATACGTGCCATCTTCCTGCGGCGCAAAACCAAAACCATCGCTGCCCACCACCGTTCCGGCGTGTATTTCACAATGGCTTCCGATCTTCGTTCCCGCGTACAACTTCACATGAGGGTGAAGTATTGTATTGTCGCCAATCGTGACGTCGTCTCCGACATATACCTGCGGGTAGACCTTCACGTTGTTTCCAATCCTCACATTGTTTCCTATAT
>DASPJC010000542.1:0-13785 GCA_035628815.1 Ohtaekwangia sp.
CATCACCGGGCAGCCCGTGCCATTTACAGTTGAACATCACCATGCTGAACAAAAGACGATCATCCTGCGTGACGCCAGCCCGGGGATGTACCTGCTTAAGCTCAGGCAAGGCCGTCACCTGGGGACGAAAAAGATCATCATCTACTGAGGTATCTCGGGTACCATGATCTCCAGCGGTACCAGGCTGAAACTGACCACAAAAATAATCAGCGCGATCCACCCGAGGACAACACGTTTGGTATCGAGCGGAACTTCTATTTCAGAGGGCGGATGTTGAATCCCTGCGAGACGGCTCACGATGAACCCGAACACAAGCCAGCCGTGATAACCTTTTATCGCGGGATAAAGCCAGGCGATCACAAACTGCGCCGCGAAGATCACGACCGCAAACATCAGCCGGTCGCGTTGATGAAAGCCCAGCGTCAGGAAGCAGAAATAATAGAATGCAATGGTCAGCGGGATCTGCCATCCCAGTGTCGATATGTTTTTTTCGTAGGGACTTACTATTCCCAGCCCTGCGTAAAAAATCAGCAGCATAAAGAATACCGTGGCGATGATCCTGTGGCCACGTGATCCAAAAAGGCCATAGGTAATGTGCCCGCCATCGAGCTGTCCGATGGGCAGGAGATTCATGCTCGTGAAGAACAACGCAATAAAGCCTGCGAGAAGCAAAGGATAGTGCATCAGTTCACGGGCATTGGGAATACGTTCCTTTTCCGCCACGACATTGCCCAGGAAATTGAAGAGGAGGTTCGATCCGAATTTGATATCAACCAGTTTCTTGTCCTGCATATAACCCGGCGAGTAGACAGTATCGGCATAATTCGGGCCGAACGCTTCATACTCCGGGTGAAAGGTATAGATGTGTTCCGGTGGCGGCAGTGTTGCAAAGCCGTAGATCAAAACGATCACCGCGACAACAAATCCTGCGAGCGGACCAGCCAGGCCGATATCAAAGTGCTGAACATTCGAGCGAACTCTTTCCTTGATCCTGATCAGAGCCCCGAGCGAACCAATCGATGGTATGATTGCCGTAGGAAAGGGAATGTAATACGGCAGGGTTGCACGCACCTTGTGATACATCGCCGTGAAGTAATGTCCGAATTCGTGGGCGGTGAGGAAAAGCATAAAGGGAACAGAGAACTCCATCCCACTGACGAAATCGCTCCAGGTGTAGGTTTCGTTCCATTCAAAGTTACCGACGAGGATCACCTTGCTGTAGGCCCACTCCGCCCCTGCAAGCGTGGTGGTGATAAAGGTGAGTACGAATAAAAGTATCTGGATTAAAAGAGTCTTATGTTCTTTACGCATGGAAATAGTCGATTATCAGGTCGGGCGTTACAACGTGCAGGGTACGTATACCCAGTGCCTTTGCGCCTTCAACATTGTGGACATTATCGTCGAGGAAAAGCGTTTCCTGGGGCCGGAGATTATTTTCCTCCAGTACCTGCTGAAATATTTCCGCATCGGGCTTCCGCTTTTTCATCAAATGGGAGTAGTAAGTCTTGTGAAAATAAGGATCAAGAGACGTGCCACCGGTAATGGCGGGCAGCATCGTACCGTTGATGTAATGCAGATGAATGGTGTTGGTATTGCTTAAGAGGTAGACGTTGTAATTTTCCATCAGCCGTTCGAGCAGTTGCAGCTTTGTAATGGGAATTCCTTTGAGCATGGCGTTCCAGCAAGCATCCAGCTCGGCGTCGGTTGCGCTGATGGAGTAGGTTGAGCGGACGAAGTCTCGGAACTCATTATCATTAAGCATGCCCTTTTCATAAGCCTCAAAGCCGGGGGCCGACTGGAATATCTCGGCTACCTTTTTCTTATCGATGCCTGAAATAGCCGAAAAGGACTGTAAAGTATCATCGACTGAAAGGTCAAGGATGACACCGCCCAGATCGAAGATGAGGTTTTTGAGAGAAGTATCGTGCGCCACAGAAGTTGAATCCGTTAAAAACCCAAATATGGACATTACCGGGGTATTGGAAAAGGCATTGGGCCCTGGGCATTAGGCATTAGGATATTTTTAAGGGGATAGAAACCTATCCTAAAGCCCATTGCCTAAAAGCTCCTGGCATCAGGCCACTGGTTACTGGCAGATTCTTTAAGCAAAAGTAGGTCTTACATCACTTAAAATCCTTCCCAATGCCTAGGCCCAATGCCCAATGCCTGCCTCGGGTCAGCGGATTCTTTTCCAGTTATTTTCCTGAAATTTGGTGGCTGTTGGCCAATCTGATTGTGTTTTAACCTTCAAATCAGTAAAATTGCGCCTCGATTTTATCGTCGGGCCCTTAGCTCAGCTGGTTAGAGCAATTGACTCATAATCAATAGGTCCCCGGATCGTGCCCGGGAGGGCCCACTTAAATGAAGCAGTTACAGAAAAGTAGCTGCTTTTTTTGCTTCCTCCTGTTTCGAGTCTACTTTAAATCCCGCTTATATGCTTCTGCATCAAACCCAACCGCCACAACCTTCCCATCCAACTCGATCAACGGCCGTTTGATCACACTGGTCTTCTCCTGCATCAGGGCTATTGCCGACGTTTCATTTGTCACTTTCGACTGCACCCCTTCATCCAGCTGCCGCCAGGTGGTACCGCGCCTGTTCACCAGCGTCTCCCACCCTACCTGCTTACTCCAGTCCTTAAGTTTTGCACCGGTAACACCCTCCACCTTGTAATCATGAAACTCAAACGCCACACCGTTCATCTTCAGCCAATCCAGCGCGCGCTTAACCGTATTACAATTTTTGATGCCGTAAACTTTATAAACGCTCATATGCAAAGATCTTCCCCGTTTTACTTTAATCACTTTCCACCCAGCACAACACATCTGATCCCTCCTACACACTACATCAACACATCAACACATCAACACATCAACACATCAACACATCAACACGTCAACACATCAACACATCAACACGTCAACACATCAACACGTCAACACATCAACACGTCAACACATCACGACCCTTTCAGACTTTTAACAAACTTCCTGACATCTTCCTCCATATCCTGCGAGATCTTCAACAAATTAATGAATGCGCTTCCCACAATGGCGCCCGCACCATACATCGAGGCTTGTGTAAACGTGTCATGGTTGGAGATACCAAAACCGATGAGGAATGGATTGGTCAATTGAATATCCTGTAGCGTCTTGAAGTAATCGATCTGCTCCGGTGCAAATTCCCCTCTCGCCCCCGTGGTGCTGGATGATGAAACAGCATAAATAAATCCATGGGTTGCATGGTCGATCTGGCGGATGCGTTCCGCGGACGTCGTGGGTGAAATCAGGAAGGTGTTGCAAAGGTTGTGTTTGTGAAAAAGATCCTTGTATTGTTCCTCATACTCGTAGATGGGCATATCCGGAAGGATCAATCCGTCCACGCCGGCTTTTACCGCATCTTTCACAAATTTTTCCATGCCATATTGTATGACAGGATTGAGATAACCCATCAGGATGATGGGAATATCAACTTCCTTCCGGATCGCTTTTACCTGGTCGATGAGCAGGTGAAGGTTCATTCCGTTGTCGAGCGCGATCTTGTTACTTTCCTGGATGGTTGGGCCGTCGGCTACGGGATCCGAAAAGGGTATGCCGATCTCAATGATATCCGCACCGCCGTCTTGCAGCGCTTTGGCAATGGGAAGTGTATCGTTCAATTGCGGAAATCCCGCCGTATAATAAACCGAGAGTATATCTTTTTTCTTTTTATCGAAGAGTCTGGTGATCCTGTTGTTCATGGTTTGAATTAATTTTTACGGAGAATGAATTGAAGTCCTACTAATCCTCAATACTTTCCCCACCGGATGTAGGTCTCCAGGTCCTTATCGCCCCGTCCCGACAAGTTCACAACAACGACATCGTCTCTGTCAAATTCAAATTGCTTCAACGCCGCCAAGGCGTGTGCAGATTCGATGGCCGGAATGATACCTTCGTGACGGCTTACTTCAATACCTGCATCCATTGCTTCATCGTCGGTCGCGCTGACAAATTTCACGCGGCCTGTTTCAAACAGGTGGGCGTGCATGGGACCGATCCCCGGGTAATCCAGTCCCGCGGAAATGGAATGGGGCTCGACTACCTGCCCGTCTTTCGTTTGCATAAGCAGCATTTTGCTGCCGTGCAGCACGCCGACTTTACCCAGCGCGGTCGTGGCGGCAGATTGTCCGGAGTCAACACCTTTACCGGCAGCCTCTACGCCCACCAGGTTAACGTGATCTTCATCCAGGAAGTGATAGAATGCCCCGGCTGCATTGCTTCCGCCACCGACACAGGCGAATACATAATCGGGGTTCGGGTTACCGATCTCTTCGTTCAGTTGCTTCCGGATCTCGGCGCTGATCACGGACTGGAAGCGGGCCACCATATCCGGGTAAGGGTGCGGACCCACAACGGAACCGATAACGTAGTGGGTATCTGTGGGGTGGTTTATCCAATGTCGCATGGCTTCATTCGTAGCATCTTTTAAAGTCATGCTGCCGCTGAGCGCAGGGACGACCGTCGCTCCCAGAATGCGCATACGCTCTACGTTAGGACGCTGGCGCTCCATGTCGACCTTTCCCATGTAAACAATGCACTCCATACCCATTAATGCGCAGACAGTCGCCGTGGCAACACCGTGCTGCCCTGCACCGGTTTCTGCAATGATTTTTTGTTTACCCAGTCGTTTGGCCAGGAGTATCTGACCAATGGTATTGTTGACCTTATGCGCGCCGGTATGGCAAAGATCTTCACGCTTCAGGTAAATGGTCGTTTTGTACTTTTCTGAAAGCCGTTTGGCCAGGTAGAGCGGCGTGGGGCGCCCGACGTAATTTTTCAGGAGATAATCAAACTCCTTTTGAAAATCATTGTCCGAAAGGATGCGAAGGTAATTATTGCGCAGCTCCTCAACATTGTGGTACAGCATTTCAGGAATATAAGCACCCCCGAATTGTCCATAGTACCCGCGTTCGTCTACTGTATATTTCATGAAATGTTGTTTATCGTATGGATTGTAAAATTTCACATAATCTATTGAGCTTCTCCGGGTCTTTAACCCCAGGGCTATGCTCGACACGGCTGTTCACATCGAGCGCGTGCAGGTTCATGCCCGCCAGCGTGGAGACTTCCCGCACGTTATCAGGCCCGAGCCCCCCACTCAGAAAGAACGGGATCTGCTGATCGTAGCGATCCAGTATTTTCCAGTCAAATGTCTCCGCGTTTCCACCGTGATACTTCCCTTTTGTATCGAACAGAAAATATTCCACGTATTCCTGGTAAGGTTTGGTCACCTCAAAATCGAACTGCTCGTCAACCGAAAATACTTTAATGATCTTCGCGCCGGACGCCTTCAACTCCCGAACCTGTTCCACGGGCTCGTTTCCGTGAAGCTGCAGAAAATCGAGGTGCAGCCGATCGGACTGGAGTATCATTTCAGGAATGGTAGCGTTTACAAACACACCTACCTTCAGGATATTTTCGGGAAAGCCGAACGGAAGCGCGAACTTATCGCCAACGTACCGCGGACTCTTCGCATAGAAAATAAATCCCAGGTATTCGGGCTGAAAAGATGCCGTCTGCAGGATATTCTCCGCTTCGCGCATACCACATATTTTTAATCCGAAATCCATAATGGTTACGTTAAATTATCACTTTCTTTCCGCTGCGCGCAAGGCTTCCATAAATTCCAGCGCGGCCGCACCGGGCTCGGCCCGTTTCATAAAGTTTTCGCCCATTAAAAAGCCCCGGTAACCGTAAGTCTTCAGTTCAAGGATCGTGTCGGGTGATGAAATCCCGCTTTCGGAAATTTTCACCAAATCATCAGGAATGAGCGGTGCCAGCGCGCGGGATACAGCGGTGCTTACCTCAAACGTCTTGAGATTCCTGTTGTTAACGCCAATCATATCCGCACCGGCCTCCAGGTTGTTCAAAAGTTCTTCGCGGTCATGAACTTCCAGGAGAACCTCCAATCCGAGGCTGTGCGCAAAAGATGTCAGCGACCGGGTAGTCTTCGGATCGAGAACCGCGGCAATCAGGAGGATTGCATCCGCCCCGATCGATCGCGCTTCTATCAACTGGTACTCGTCAATCGCAAAATCCTTCCGGATGACCGGCACTTCGTTAGCTTTTCGGGCGGCCATCAGATCATCACTGGTTCCGCCGAAAAACTCTTCATCCGTCAACACCGACAACGCCGATGCGCCGGCGTTTACATATCCCGTTGTGGTGCGCACCACATCCGCCGATGCATGAATGACACCCTTTGACGGCGAGCGCCTTTTGAATTCCGCAATGATGCCCGTCTTGTCCTCCCGCAGAATAAAATTTCTCATCGACAGCGGGCTGCGCGCAAACAATTCAGACGCCTCAAGCTGCTTTGTTGAAGTGGTCACTTTACGGCTCGCTACTTCCCGGCGTTTGTGTTCGATGATCTTGTCAAGAATGTTCATAATGATGCGCGATTGTGAAATTATTTACCCTGCCCTTCAATAAGATTTTTGAAAGCCTTCAATGCCTTGCCGGATTCCAGTGCTTCCCGGGCGCGGTCAAGTGCTTTTGCGAGGCCTTCTTCCTGGTGGCCGGTAAAGATCGCCAGACCCGCGTTGGCAATCACCGCCGAATTTTGCGCGGCGGTACCCTTTCCTTGCAGTACCTGCATAAATATCTTCGCTGATTCTTCCACGCTATCACCGCCTCTTAAGTCGGCATAGGAAAGCTTAGGAAGGGAAAGGTCGGCGGGATCGGCAATGCGTTCGCCTTTGTTATAAAAATATTTGAATGGCCCGGTGAGGGAGATCTCGTCATAGCCGTCCAGCGAATGAAGGATGACAAACTGCTTTTCGGAATGCTGATAAAGGTAACCATACTGCCGGGCCAGCTCCAGACTGAAAACGCCTACCAATTGCCGCGTGGGGAACGCAGGGTTTACCATCGGCCCCAGCATATTGAAAAATGTTTTGACACCAAGCTCCTTGCGTATAGGCGCCACGTTCTTCATCGCCGGGTGAAAAAGCGGCGCGTGCATAAAGCAGATGTTGGACCTCTCCAGGCTTCGCTTCAGCTCATCAACGTCGTTGGTGAATCTATAACCAAAGTATTCAAGTAAGTTGGACGAACCACAGGCCGACGACACGCCATAGTTACCATGCTTGGCTACCGGTTGTCCTGCGGCCGCGACAACGAACGACGACAGCGTTGATATATTAAAGGTATTCTTCGCATCGCCGCCGGTTCCGCATACATCCATCACGGGAAGATCGAAGCGCGCCGGAATACAAAGCTCCAGCATCGCGTCGCGAAATCCCTGCAGCTCGTCAACGGTAACGCTACGCATCATGTAGACGGTCATGAATGCTGTTGTCTGGCTGGGATTATATTTTCCGGTGGCAAGGTCAACAAGTACCTGTTTGGCGGTTTGTTTGGTTAGTGACCGGTGGTCGATGAGTTCGTTGAGAATTTGTTTCATAGCTCGATTCAGGATGCTGGATTCTGGATGCTTGATCTGGGTGCTGGTTGATGGTATTTTTTTATACAAATAGATGGTGGATGTTGGTTGTGTGGGATCAGGGAGTGTGGGGAAACAGCGTGAGTGTGGGAGTCAGCGTGCGGTGAGGGTGTGAGTGAGGGTGTGATGAGGGCTAGTGTTCGAGCCAGCTTTTGATCATTTTGGGGCCTTCGGGAGTCATGATGGATTCGGGATGGAATTGGAGGCCTTTGACATCGTATTTTGTGTGGCGCAGGCCCATGACCATTCCCTCATCGTTGGTGGCCGTTATCTTGAGGTCTGGCGTAAAGCTTTCCGGTAGTACAGCCCACGAGTGGTAGTGGGTTGCCTGAAAGGTAGGCGTCACATTCCGGAACAGGTATTCCTCCCCGTCGGTTACTGCAACGGTGGACGTGACACCATGCAGCACCTTCGGAATATTAAAAAGACGCGCGCCGTATACTTCTCCGATCCCCTGGTGCCCCAGGCAAATGCCGAGAATACTTTTCGACGGACCATATTCCTTCACAACTTGTTTCATAATACCGGCCTCATCCGGGATACCCGGTCCGGGTGAAAGCAGGATCTTGTCGTACTGCTTTACTGCTTCGACCGTGATCTTGTCGTTCCGGAAAATATCCACCGTATAACCCAACTCCCGGATAATATGCACCAGGTTATAGGTAAAGGAATCGTAATTGTCCAACACTAAAATCTTCATATATCATTTATTAAAATCAATTCTACATCAACACATCAACACATCAACACATCAAATCTTTTCTGCCATTAACACCGCTTTGCGCAGCGCTGTTAATTTATTGTTCACTTCCTGCAATTCACTTTCGGCTTTTGACTTCGACACTACCCCCGCCCCCGCCTGGTAAATCAAATTGTTCTCATGACTGAGAAACGTGCGGATCATGATCGCGTGATTGAAGGTGCCTTCGAAACCGATAAAGCCAATAGCCCCACCGTAAAACCCGCGGTTGATATTCTCATACTGATTGATCAGCTTCATGGCCATGTGCTTCGGCGCACCGGAAAGGGTACCCGCAGGAAAGGTGTCGGCCGCCATCCGGATGATCGACGCTTCCGGTTTCAGGCTGCCTGTCACTTTTGAAACCAGGTGAATGACGTGGGAGTAATACTGTATTTCTTTAAACACTTCGACAGTAACATTTTCGGCATTGCGGCTCATATCGTTGCGGGCGAGATCCACCAGCATAACGTGTTCGGCATTTTCCTTTTCATCGCCCGCCAGCCTTTCTGCGATGGCGGCATCCTCCTGGTCGTTGCCTGATCTCCGGAAAGTACCGGCGATGGGATATATATGTGCTTTCCGCCCCGCCACCTGTAACTGTGCTTCCGGCGAAGAACCAAAGAGCTTGAAGCTTCCGTAATCAAAATAGAACAAGTACGGTGAAGGATTGATGGAACGCAGCGCACGATAAACGTTAAATTCATCGCCCTTGAAACTGCATTGAAACCGCCGTGACAACACGATCTGAAAAACATCACCCCGGTAACAATGCTCTTTTCCTTTTTCAATCACCGATAGAAATTCCTCATCCGTAAAATTGGATTCTTCGCCATTGATTAAAGAAAATTTGTACGTTGAAAAACGGTTGCTGAAAATAATCTGCTCCACGCGATCCAGTGTTCCTGCGGCGCCGGGTTGATACGTGTGTTCAAAAAGACTCAGCTCATTTGAAAAATGATCCACAACGATGACATACCGGTAAAGCTTATAGAGAACATCCGGGATGAGTTTACGGGACTGGTCAATTTTGATATCCTCGAAGAAGCGAATTGAGTCGTAAGAGAGATAGCCAAACAATCCACTATTAACATACTTACTATGAACCTTGTCTCCTACCTCAAAAGAATTCCTGAAGCGATCCAGTAACTCCGTTACTTGTCCCACGGCGGAGACCTGCTCTTTTTTAACGGTCCCGTCCGGGAACTGCATCTCGACCGCGGTATCCACGACCTGGAAGGAAGCGATGGGATCACAGCAGATAAACGAAAGGCTGTTTTCGTGGCCATGATAGTCAGAGCTTTCCAGCAGAATGCTTCCGGCAAATACATCACGCAGTTTGAGGTAGATGTTCACGGGCGTGATTGTGTCCGCCAGCAGTTTTTTCGAATGGGTCGTCAGGGTGTACTTCATAAATATTCAAGCCTATGGCACGTTCAAATGGGTATCAAAAAAAAAGCCTGCACCGATAATCGGAGCAGGCTTGTTTAAAGTCTTTTGGAATTTATACGAACATAGCCGTGCACCGATCCGATTGAGATCCATGCCACCACCAGCCTATGTTTGTAAACTTTACCATGTATGCCGCTTATTCTGCTTTCTTCTTTGCTGTTCTTTTCGGCTTCGCCGGGGCTTCCGCTACGGTGCCTTCTTCAGTCGCTTTCTTTGTCGTCGACCTTTTCAGCCGCGCTTTGATGGTGTCCCTGTTCCTGGAAACACCGTAAGAGCCTTTTGAGCGCTTACCCTTCTTCGTTTTTTTATCTCCTCTTCCCATAATAAGTTGTAATACTGGAACTATGTGCGGCAATTATAGTAAACTATTGATTGATAACAAATGTTCCTGCTAAAAAAAGCTAAAACTAAATGGTGATGGCTTAACGAATGACAGGCGGCAACACAGATTAACCTGTTTTTACGCATTTTCCTCCCGCCCTGCGCCGGATAACCGCCAAAGGGTGCGCGGGAGCGGCCAAATTTCGCGTACTTGTGTATCGGAAGTAACCGTATGGCAAGATCCAGTGTGGAAATAATTGAAGTGCTTCGACGCACGGCGGCAAAGATCCAGGCAAGTCAGCATTACCAGTGGGGACACATGGGCCTATGCAACTGTGGTTTCCTGGCACAGGAGATTACCAGACTGAAAAAAGAGGACATTCATAGCCGGGCCATGCAAAGGTACGGCGACTGGCGCGAACAACTCAATGACTACTGCGCTACAAGCGGACTACCCATGGACGACCTGATCAGCGACATGCTGAACTTTGGCTTCGACCGTGACGATCTCAAAAACCTCGAGCGCCTTTCCGATCCCCGCATCCTCGAACGCTTTCCGATGGAGCAACGTAATCTCTCTCACAACGTGCGGGAGGATGTCGTAAGATACATTGAAGCGTGGGCTGCCATGCTGGAACAGGACCTGGTGGAACGGATTATGTTGCCCTCATATTTAAGTAAGGAAGTTACCATACTTTAAAGATCAAAGCTCTGGCTTCTAACCTCTCGTTTCCCGATGTTTTAAACAATAGAAGCACTTGATCTTTTTATTATTCCCAAGGCCTGAGCCCCAAGACCCAAGATTCTCCAGCCGACTTTTTAAACAATAGTAATCACTTGATCTTTTAAAATCCCTCCAAGGCCTAAGGCCTGAGCTCCAAGGCCTAAAATTCTCCAGCCGACTTTTTAAACAATAGTAATCACTTGATCTTTAAAATCCCTCCTAAGTGTCCCAAGGCCTAAGGCCTGAGCCGCAAGGCCCAAGATTCTCCAGCTGACTTTTTAAACGATAGTAATCGCTTGATCTTTTAAAATCACCCTCCTAAGGCCTGAGCCCCAAGGCCCAAGATTCTCCAGCCGACTTTTTAAACAATAGTAATCACTTGATCTTTTAAAATCCCCCCTAAAGGCCTAAGCCCCAAGGCCTAAGATACCTATTCCGATCCTGAAACCGGCAACGTAAAAAGAATACAATCCTTCGGCGTATCGTTTTGATTGGGAAAACGCATCCATCGTGCGAGCCGGGCTTCTTCAACCAGCCCTGATTTTGTAAGAACCCGGACCGACGCCGCGTTGTCAACGTCCACATAGGTACCAATGCGGTAAACGCCATCCTGCGTTTTTAGCACCGACATCATTTTACGGCAAACTTCAGTAGCGTAACCGTTACCCCACTGCGTCGGACTCAGGATATAGCCAAACTGCAACCTGCCATTTTCATTGATAACCCCGAAGCTGCCAATGAGACGATTCGTCTCCTTCAGCCGGATGGCGAAAGAATAATCCATGCCCATGTGCCAGGCGTCGACGGCATACCGCAAAAACGCCCGCGTATCCGCAATGACGCGATGTGTTGCCCAAGACATAAAGCGCGTGGCTTCAGGTTTGCTGGCATAGGTATAAAAAATTTCTTCCGCATCTTCGTACCTTAGCCGCTGAAGCACCAGCCGCTCCGTAAAGATCGTGTCGGGCAGGTTTAAGGGTCTCATTTGTTGAATATATTCGGACTGTAACCATGGGAAAGAGCAGCAATATCGTCCACCAATATTTCAAAAAAGAATTTGAAGAGGCCAAAATACTCGTAAAAGTCAACCCCATACTTTTCACCGGAACGGAGATCACCGTGGCGGCTGATGGCAGGACTGAGATCCGCGAGATGGAATTTGACCAGGATATTTTCGAAGACCTTAAGGCAGACGATTTCCAGGAAGCAAATCCGCTGGAGTTCAATCTCTATTACACCGGCCTTGCGTGATGCTGATCAAAGATCCAGAAGCACCATCCTGAATTCGTTCAGCATCATGGCGGTGGCACCCCAGACAATTTCGTCGTCGATTTCAAAATGCGGTGCCATCATCCTGAATTGACCGGCCGCTATAATTTCCTTTTGCTTGATAGACCCCTCCAGCAGCAGATCAAACAAGCTGCAGGAAAGAATGCGTGCTACTTCCCGTTTGTCTGGCGTGAACACAGGCTGCACAGTCGTCGCAATGATGGGTGTCACCATGAAATTACTGGGGATCACAAAAAAATCGCTGAGTTTTCCGATCACATTCACCTTGCGATGATCAATCCCGATTTCTTCCTCGCCCTCGCGTAACGCCGTGGTAATGACATCTTCTCCCGGTTCGGACTTGCCACCGGGTAAACTAACCTGGCCGCTATGGGCCCCGATGTACTCCGACCGTTTGATCAGTGGAAACCGGATTTGTCCCCCCGCTTCATAAAGGAGGATCAGGACACCGCCTGGCCGCGGCGGAAGCTTATGTTCAAATTTTGGGATCAGTGTACCCACCGGAACGGCACGCAACGGATCATGTGCCGAAATCCCGGGTAACTTCCGTTCCAGCCGGCGGGAAAGCTTGTCTGTGAGCGCGTCAAGCTGCATGTCATTTACAGGGTTTTATGGAGGTGCTGCCGCCTTCATTATGTTGCACCGAGTTCTGATAGGCCGCACAAGCCTTTTCGTAGTCCTTTTCACCCATGTACGCTTCCGCCAGGTAGATGTACACCTTATCGATAAAGGGATCGACACTCACCGCGTGTTCCAGCAAACGTATAGCCTGAGGGTAGTCCTTCATCCTCAGGTAATAAATGCCTTTGTTGCGATAAGCCCAGCCATTGTAAGGATCCAGTGTAATGCTTTTGTCAATATCCCGCTTCGCTTCCGCGAGCTTGTTCTTCCGGAGATTGATGAGGCCCCTGTTGTTTAAAAAAAAGGGATCATCCGGTTTCAGGGCAATCGCTTTTTCAACAAGCGTCGCGGCCGCGTCGAGATTTCCGACCTCGACCTCGATCATCGCCAGCGCATTAAAAATATTCGGTTCTTTGGGATTCAATCTAAGGGCGTCATTCAACTGCACACGGGCGCTGTCGAACGACTTTTTGTAGAAGTACAATGTGCCGAGGTTCACGAGGATGTCAACATTGTCTGCATCTTGTGCCGCCGCTTTGCGGAAATCCTTCATGGCATCATCGAATTTGCGCATATGCGTATGGATCAGACCGCGTGAAAAATGTACGGCTGCCGTATCGGGCTTTTGCGCGGCAACTTTTTCAAGGTCGGCAAGTGCGCTGTAATATTCCTTCAGTTCATAATAAGCATTGGCGCGATTGAAGTGTGCATCCAGGTATCCTGGCCGGCACATGATGGCCTTGCTGTAAAAGCCGACGGCCTCTTCATACCGCTGCGAATTGTAATAGAGTGTTCCAAGATTATTCAGCGCGTCAGCAAAACAGGAGTCCAGTTTTAAGGCCTCCTTCAGGTAACGTTCCGCCTGGGCCGGATTTTGCTTCCTGACCATGTCGTTAGACTGGATTAAAAAACGCTGGATCTTGGTCTCTTTGCTATCGCCACACGCCAGGAGCATTGAAAAAAATATACATATGCTAATTTTGTTCATATTGTGCTAACCCCGCCGAACTGTCAAATATTGCCGTATTCTTTAAATTCCATGAAAAATTTCTCCTATGTCAATCACCAGCGAAGCTAAACAAGAAGTCGAAAGGTTGTTGCGGGTGGGTCGAAAAATTGAAGCCATCGGGTACATGCGCGACACCTTCGGAACTTC
>DASPJC010000543.1:0-12089 GCA_035628815.1 Ohtaekwangia sp.
TTGTTCGCGGTGGCCTTCGCGCGGAGTACAATGACCTGACAGAAAAGGCCGGCCTCGACCCCCGTGTGTCGCTGGCGTATAAAACAGGCGATCCCGGCCAGGTGTCGTTTGCATATGGCAGATTCCGCCAAAGCGCCGGCAATGAATGGATTCGACTCAACCCCGAACTGGGGCAGGAAAAGGCGGAACATTTTATTCTGAACTATCAGCGCGTGTCGGATAACCGGACTTTCCGTATAGAGACCTATTACAAGCGGTATGATGATCTGACCAAATTCTCCGAGAACGATGCTGCGGTGCTGACCAATAGCGGTAACGGCTATGCCAAAGGGATAGAGTTATTCTGGCGTGACAACCAATCACTGAAACATGTTGACTACTGGATCTCCTATTCCTACCTCGATACAAAGCGTGACTACCTCGGTTTTCCAAATGAAGCCGTTCCAACTTTTGCATCACGTCATAATTTTTCCGCGGTGTACAAGCATTTTCTGCAGCCAATCCAGAGCCAGTTGGGGTTGACGTATTCCTTCACTTCCGGCAGACCATACCATGATCCAAACCGCAATACGTTCAATGGTGGCCGAACGCCGGGATACAGCGACTTGAGTTTCACCTGGAGTTACCTGCCGAAACCCTGGCTCATCGTGTATTTCTCCTGCACCAATCTCCTGGGGCGCGATAATGTTTTTGGCTATGAATTCAGCAATCAAAGAAATGAAGACGGACAATATGCCAGCCGCGCCGTGCGACAAGCCGCCAAACGTTTTGTATTCCTCGCCCTGCTGATCACGTTCTCGAAGGATAAATCGATGAACCAGCTGCCATCGCTGTGAGAAATATTGAAGGATTGAAGGGTGCATGGTTGCACAAGGGGTGAGAGATTGAATATGGGAGGAAAGAAAGCGAAGACTTGAGAGAAAATAATAAAGTGAAACACCAAACAATAAAAAATATGACAATAAAAATTATCAGTTTGTTCGTTATGATGGTCTTTACTACGACCGCTGGTTTTTCAAATGATGACAAGTACGTTGCGGTGATGCAGAAGCATATCCAGATGTTGTATGAAGCCAAAGGTGTGTCTGATCTGCAGCAGGCGATTAATGGACTGGAACGAATTGCGTCGGTGGAAAAGACCCGGTGGGAACCGAACTACTACATCGCTTTCGGTTATATCATGATGTCCCACCACGAGATTGACAAGGGTAAAAAAGACCTGTATCTTGACCAGGCGGAGGTATCGCTTGGAAAAGCAAAGGCAATTCTTCCGGGTGATGCTGAGCTTATTGCCCTGGAGGGTTTCGTGTACATGATGCGCGTTAGTGTAGACCCCGCTTCCCGCGGCGCACAACTCTCGGGCGCGGCCATGCAGGCCTTCCAACGCGCGACCGCAATTGATCCGGAAAATCCCCGGGCTCTCACTCTGACGGCGCAGATGCAATATGGCACCGCTCAATTTTTTGGCTCCCCTGCAACAGAGGCCTGCGCTATGGCAATGCGCGCGCAGGAAAAATTCGATACCTTTAAATCGGACAATGTACTGGCGCCGCAATGGGGACGAGGAATGGCGGCTGACTTAACTGAAAAATGTAAATAGGTCACCACAAGCTTTAACCGTCACCGTGTGAGGCGCCGACACCGGCAGGCCTAAAACCGAAACTTTATACCCGAAACTCTAAACTCTAAACCCGAAACCCGAAACCCGAAACCCGAAACCCGATGACCTTGTGCGGCAAGAAGATCACGCTCCAAGTACTGTTTATCGAACTGCGCGACATTGCTTTCCTGTTGGCGGGTGGCTTTGTGATGACATTGGCGGGGATAAGCTGCCGGAATTGCGAATTCAATACCGAAAAATTCTGGATGGTAGCATCGTTTACAGCCATGGTGTGGGTAACGTTGTGGAAGGGTAACGAGTACCTTGCCAGCTACATTTCACTAAAAGTTTCATGGCTACGGTTTCCGGTCCGTCGGTTTTTAATCGGGCTTATGGCCACCGTTGTTTACAGCGTGATGGCCATGTACACGCTCGGTGCCATTTATACCTGGTCCTTTCGTGTTGATTTCTTTGCATTTGGACTTTGGTTCTCCATTGGCATCACGATCATGATCTCGCTGTTCCTGCATGGCCGTGCTTTCCTGATGAGCTGGAAGCAAAGTGCCATCGACGCGGAGCGGCTGCAGAAAGAAAGTATGGCAGCAAAGTATGAAAG
The DNA here is from genome assembly GCA_035628815.1 of Ohtaekwangia sp. Taxonomy (GTDB): domain Bacteria; phylum Bacteroidota; class Bacteroidia; order Cytophagales; family Cyclobacteriaceae; genus Ohtaekwangia. Next base: position 2,217 of record DASPJC010000543.1, read on the forward strand.
TCTGAAAAGCCAGGTGAATCCGCATTTCCTGTTCAATTCACTGAACGCTCTGACCAACCTGGTATACGAAGACCAGGACAAGGCTGCTGCATTCATCAAGCACCTGTCGGACGTATACCGGTATGTGCTTGACAGCCGCGAAAAAGAACTCGTGCCCATAGCCGAAGAGTTGCACTTTCTGAACGCCTATCTTTACCTGCAGCAGATCCGGTTCGGCGATAAGCTGCGACTCAACATAGACCTGGCTGGAACGCAAAGCATGGTTGCGCCGCTGGTACTGCAGCTGCTGGTTGAAAATGCCATCAAGCATAACGTGGTGGCGGAAGATCACCCGCTGGCTATCCGGCTGTATGCCACGGATGGTTTTATCGTCGTTGAAAACAATATTTTAAAAAAAACAGTGCTGCCTGAAGAATCCTCTGGTATGGGTCTTGAAAATATCTGTCGGCGATATGAATTTCTGAGTGCGCATCGGGTTGAAATCGTGCGCCATCCAATGTTTGTTGTCCGGCTTCCTGTTATCCCGATTCCCCTATGAAAGTACTGATCATCGAAGACGAGCCGCAGGCAGCCCAGCGTTTGGAAACCCTGGTGGCGTCTATTGTACCGGGCGTGGTTATCCAGGGCAAGATCGATTCTGTCCGGAAATCGGTCGCGTGGATCAAAAGCAATCCGAAGCCCGACGTTATTTTCATGGACATTCAGCTGGCCGATGGCGTAAGTTTTGAGATCTTCGAGCAATGCGAAATTTTGTCGCCTGTTATTTTTACCACCGCCTATGACGCTTACGCGCTGAAGGCCTTTAAGGTGAACAGCATCGACTATATCCTCAAGCCGGTGGATAAACCCGCGCTGGCCGCGGCGCTGGACAAGTTCCGAAAGCTGACGGAACATTCGGCAACCCGGAACATGCTGGAAAACATCGACATGGCCGTTCAAATGCTTACCCGCAAGCATAAGACACGGTTCGTCATCAAGGTGGGAGAGCGTCTCCGGGCCATCGAGGTGAGTGGGATACTTTACTTTTACAGCCAGGACAAAGCCACCTTCTGCGTGACCCCCGACAGCCGCCAGTTCATCCTGGACTATACCCTGGAACAGGTTGCGGAGATGGTCGACCCCGTTCGGTTCTTCCGGATCAACCGGAAATTCCTGGTGGCATCCGATGCGATACAGGACATCATTCACTACACCAATAGCCGGTTACGACTGGTGCTGAAAGGATCGGCAGAGAATGATATTATCGTTGCCCGCGAACGTGTGCAGGACTTCAGGGACTGGCTGGACCGGTAGGGAAGTGTGCTTTTCAGGCGTTACTGCCGTTCGATGAGAACCTTTAACTCCTCAATATCGGTCTGCTTCAAAGGTTTGGTGATGAACTGGATGACATTGTTAAAAGAGAATGCCTGTTCGCGGTCCTTTTCGTTGTTGGAACTGGTCAGCACCACGATCTTGGACTTCAATTTTATCTTTTCGGGCAGGTTCAGGAAGTTTTTAAGGAACGAAAAGCCATCAATTTCCGGCATGTTCAAGTCGAGAAAGATGATATCCGGGGGGCTGTCGCCATCGCCCTCCAGCCATTGAAGGGCTTCTTCAGCCGATTTATACAGCAAAAGCTGATTTGAAAAATTATACACCTCCAAAAACCTTCTTTGTATGAAAAGATCGATATCACTATCATCAATCAACAACGCTTTATCAACGAGTCTGGCCATAACATGCTTTGTGCGGATGCCTAAATATACGGACTAAAAAGTCACCGCAGCGCTAAAATTTCACGGAAAATTGTAAAATCCAGGTTTTAAAGGTTTGAAAAATGTATTAACATTGGACCTCTAAACCTATTGCGTACCATGAAATTGAAAAGACTCATTTACTTCTCCTTCACCATAGCGGTGGGCTTCGCCTTTGCATCCTGCGGGTCTTCCTCCGACAAACAAAAAAACGCTGATGAGTTCACGGCCGCCGAAGACAGCCTGAAAGAGCAAATTGAAGAAGTGGTCTATAACATTCCTTCGCCTTCGGAAATTCCTTATTTGTTGCAGACTACCGGAGCCGAATACAACGAAGGCCTCCTGAACAGCCTTGCAAAGGTTGACCAATACGCCTCACGCACAGATAAGGCAGCGCTCAACCTGGGCGTGTATGCCGCGGATATCGGCTACCTCACCTCATACGACAAAACACAGGAATCCATCGATTACCTCAATGCCTGTAAAACACTTGCCGACAACCTGGGTGTTATCGGATCATTCGACGCGGAAGTGCTGAAAAAATTCGAAGAGAACATTGCGAATAAAGACTCATTGACCAGGGTCCTGGACAACACCATCAAAAAGACCGCATCGTTCCTAAAGGACGACAAACGCAACAAACTGTCAGCCCTCATCATCGGTGGCAGCTTCATCGAAGGCTTGTATATTTCGACCGGCCTGATCAAGACGTATCCGAAGAATATCCTTCCCGACGACAAACGGAACCAGGTACTCACACCCCTGATGCGGATCGTTCTTCAACAGAAGAAGTCGGTTTCAGAGCTTCTTAAAATGATGGAGACTATCGATCAGACTGAACCTGTCGTGGCCATTGTAAAGGATCTTGGTGAACTCGAAAAAGCGTATGCCTCCCTGAACATCGAAGAGCAGATTTCAAAAAATCGCGGCGATCTCGTGCTGACCGATAAGAACCTTACCGAGATTACAGTAATCGTTGAACGGCTGCGCAAGGGCATCACCGACTAATCGATACCTGAAGAAATGTAAAAGGGACTGGTATTTAAACCAGTCCCTTTTTTTCTGCCCTGCTGATCTTTCGTTATCTTTAAAAAGAATCCTATTGTAAACCTGAATTATGAGTGACCCGCTACTGAAAGCCATTCTCCGTTTGTTTGCTGCTGTGGCCAAGGAAGATGAAGTAACACACCATGAACGCGATCAGGTCCGCACCTTTCTGGAAGATCACGTCAGCAGAGCCGCGGTCGAATCTTACCTGGTTTTCTTTGACGAGTACATAAGATCAATGCCACCGAAATCCGGCGAGCCTGGTGCTGACCTTAACCAGGTCAACATGCTTTGTGCCGAAGTAAGTCCCGAACTGACCCAAAAACAGAAGATCGTTATCCTGCTCGAGCTGATGAATATTGTGCAGGCGGATGGAACGATCTCTGCGCACGAGGAGTCGCTGGTAAAAGCGATCGGTACCAACTTCAAGATTGATGCCGCTGAATCGGAAGCGATCAAGGCTTTTGTATTGGGAAAGGAAACAGCGCAACTCGATCACAATCACATCCTTCTCGTGGATGTGTCCGACCGCAGGCCTGTGAATGCGCGTTACCTGAAGAGAAAAGAGCTCGATGGGTTCATCGCCGTGTTGTACGTGGAGCAGTCCGAACTTTACTTCATGAAATACATTGGCGGCTCGGATGTTTACCTGAATGGCGTACCTGTCAAGAGCGGCAAAATCACCGTGCTTGCGGTCGGCAGTTTACTCCGGTGGGACCGCGATGAGCCGATCTACTATGGTGATATATTGAACCAGTTCAAAAAGTTCGGTGAATTTCCACGGCTGTCATTTGAAGCGAATAACATCAGTTATAAATTCCGTAATGGGCGCCTGGGGTTGCGGGAAGTTACCCTGGCTGAAGAATCCGGGAATCTCATCGCGCTGATGGGCGCGAGTGGTGCCGGCAAGTCCACCTTGCTGCACGTTCTGAACGGCTCCGAAAAACCAACGTCAGGCAGCGTGTTGATCAACGGAATTGACATTCACCGTGACCCCAAACGCATTGAGGGCGTTATCGGTTTTGTACCACAGGACGACCTGTTGATCGAAGACCTCACCGTATATGAAAATCTTTACTTCGCTGCGAAGCTCTGTTTCAGTCAGAAAACTGAAGCCGAAATCGACACGCTGGTGCTCAAGGTGCTGGAAGATCTGGGCCTGGAGGAAACAAAGGATCTGAAGGTAGGCTCCCCGTTGCGAAAGACGATCAGTGGTGGCCAGCGGAAACGACTGAACATCGGGCTTGAACTTTTAAGGGAACCCGCTGTATTGTTTTGCGATGAACCGACAAGCGGGCTGTCCTCCCGTGACTCGGAAAATATCATCGACCTGCTGAAGGAGCTTTCGCTGAAAGGTAAACTGGTTTTTGCGGTCATTCACCAGCCGTCGTCCGATATCTTCAAAATGTTCGACAAGCTGCTTATTCTTGATAGTGGCGGATTCAAGATCTATTATGGCAACCCTGTCGATGCCGTGGTGTATTTCAAACGAAGCATAAACCTTGTCAACAGCGATGAGGGCGAGTGCCATGATTGTGGTAATGTAAACCCGGAACAGATCTTCAACATCATTGAAGCAAAGGTTATCAACGAGTACGGACATTTTACGAATGAAAGGAAGATCTCGGCCGAACAGTGGAACGCGATCTATAAACAGAACTATAAGCCTTTTGCCGTTGAGACCTCAAAGGAAACGCCACACTCGACCCTGGACATTCCGACCCGTGTCCGGCAGGCGCACCTTTTCTCCATGCGGGATATCCGCGCGAAGCTGCACAACCGGCAGTACATGATCATCAATTTGCTGGAGGCGCCGGTGCTGGCATTCATCCTGGCCATGATCGTACGCTATTACAATGTAGACGACTCATTGCTGTCAGGATATATTTTTGGCAAAAACCTGAATATTCCCGCTTACCTTTTTATGAGCGTTATTGTCGCGCTGTTCATGGGACTTACCGTGAGCGCCGAGGAAATTATCCGCGACAGGAAGATCCTCAAACGGGAGGCCTTTCTTCACCTGAGCCGCAGCAGCTACATCTTTTCGAAGATATCGATCTTGTTTATCCTGTCCGCCGTCCAGACCATTACCTTCGTCGCGGTTGGCAATTATATCCTGGAGATCAGGGGTATGTTCGTCGAACATTGGTTTATCCTGTTCACGACTTCATGCTTTGCCAACCTTCTGGGACTGAATATATCTTCCGGATTCAATTCGGCTGTTACCATCTACATTCTCATCCCGCTGTTATTGATACCGCAGCTGATCCTGAGCGGTGTGGTCGTACGGTTCGACAAACTCAATCCCTCGATCGGTAACACGGCCACCGTTCCGTTTGTCGGCGACCTGATGGCCTCGCGCTGGGCGTTCGAAGCGGCTATGGTCACGCAATTCAAGGACAATCGCTTCGAGCGTATATTTTACAAGTATGACAAGGCGATGGCAAATGCCGACTATCAGAAGGTTTACTATCTTCCCGAGATCCAGACACGGTTGCAGTTTTGTCTTAATAATTACCGGTCCACTGATCCGGAGCTCAGGGATAAGGTAGAAAAGAATCTCGCCTTGATACGCCGCGAACTTTCCCATGAAAAGGACGACACCAGGCTTTCATTCGCAGGCCTGCAGGATCTGACGCTTTCCAAGTTTGATTCAGCGTTATTCAACCAGACGTATGACTACACCGAGCAACTGAAAAATTTTTATATAAAACGTTACAATTCCGCTGACCAGCAAAAAGACAAGCTGATCCTCTCGATGACCGATACCCCGGAAAAAGAGGCGGAATTCACGCGCTTCCGCGAACGGTATCACAACGAAACAATTAAAGACATGGTGAAGAACCTGTCGGAGACACACCGTATCATTGAAAAGGACGGTAAACTCATTCAAAAGATCTACCCGATCTACAAAGATCCGGACCCTGACCATTCGATCGATTTCGATGCGCAGTTTTACATGCCGGCAAAACATTTTTTAAGCAGGAACATCGATACTTTCTGGTTCAACACCGGTGTGATATGGTCGATGTCACTCGTCCTTGCGCTGACATTATATTTTGACGTACTCCGCAGGATCGTGGATGGATTCGGAAACTTATCAAATCCACTTAACCGGAGAAAGTAAAATCATTAGCCTGCCGGGTATTTGATTCTGGATGCTGGATTCCGGATGCTGGTTACGAAATTCCGGAATTTGAAGGAGCGCGCGAATAACTCAAGTTGAGGGCTTTCATTATATTCGTATCAACATCCAACATCCATTAACCAGCATCCCGTCTCATGTTCTTCATATTATCCAAAACCCTGAGCCACCTTGTCATGCCCGTCACCATTGTATTCATACTTTGGCTGATGGCGGCTTTTTTAAAAAATGTGCGCTGGAAGAAGATCTGTTTTTGGTCCGCGCTGGGATTATTCTTTTTTTTCAGTAACGGTTTTATAGCCAACGAAGTGATGTTGTGGTGGGAGATCAAAACCGTTCCTTACGACCAGATGAAGCCGCGCGAAATGGGTATTGTATTGACAGGGGCGACCATCCCGCTGCTTCAACCGGATGATCGCGTATATTTTGGCCGCGGCGCCGATCGCGTAACGCACACTGTACAACTTTACAAACTGGGACTTATTCAAAAAATTCTCATCAGCGGCGGCAGCGGCAGCTTGTATGATGTAGATGAACCGGAAGCGAACAAATTCAAAAAGGCAATGGTGATGATGGGCGTGCCGGAGAACGATATCATGATCGAGAACGAGACACGGAATACGCATGAGTCAGCCGCAGCTGTTAAGCAGATGCTTGATTCGCTGGGTTATCGCGCGGAGAATTGCCTGCTGATAACCTCAGCTTTCCACATGCGGCGTTCACTCGCGTGCTACCGGAAGGTCGGGTTGGCCATTGCGCCGTTTGCAACGGACTACTATGCCAATATCAGGTCGTACCATGTCGATTCGTTCATCATCCCTAAACTTGAAGCGCTTACCATCTGGCATAAGCTTGTGAAAGAGTGGACGGGCCTTCTCGCTTATAGAATGGCGGGGTATGTCTGATGTGTTGATGTGTTGACGTGTTGACGTGTTGATGTGTTGATGGTTGTGCGCGGGTGTTCAGGTGTTCGGGTAATTTAAAATGAATAAAACAAAAGCCCGCGGTTGTGCCGCGGGCTTCGTATTTGAGCAAAACTGTTTAAGGAATAGGCAAGCCTGTAGCCGGATACCGTGAAATGTCAGTAAGCGGTATGGTCGATCCGAAGCGTTCATTTATAGCCTGGATGAATACGCGCGACAGGAACGCGTAGCCGCGGGTGTTGGGATGGACACCGTCCTCGGAGTAAATGCCCGTCGGGGGATTAATGTTGGGTGTAATGGTAACACCGTTGTATACAGCCGCCTGGCTTGCAATTAAAGTGTTGAGTGCAGCATCTACATCGGCCAGTGCCAGGCGTGTGTTGTTCGCCTGAACATAGTCTGCGACCACCGCGTTGAAATTAATCCTTGCCTCATCGATAGCTGCCTTTTCATGAGGAATGATTACCCAACGGTCCGGCAGGGGTTCAGACACGCCATAGATCCCAAATGTACCCGGCTCGCCAAGAATTGATCCGGTGGCAAGCGGGATCACATCCGTCGGTGTGGTCTGCCGTACCTGTTCGTAGGGCGCGAGTTGCGCACGTTGCGTGGGGGTGATGGCCATAGCAGCCTCCAGCGCATCGAAGTATGGACCAAGATCTGTAAGGCTTTCGTCCGTGATGAGGATCTTGTTGTTACAGGATGCTTCGACCATAACCTTTCGCGTAGCAATTTGCGCTGCAAGTTCATCGGATATGCCAAAAGCAGCCTTGTTTGCTATCAGGCCATCCAGTGCAGCGTTATAACCGGCGAAACCGCCATTAACGGCCGCTGCGGTTCCTGCATCCATGGGTACTGGATTATACTTAACTGAGGTAAAGTGGGGCATTTTAAAAATATCGGGAAAGTTTCCCACCACACCTTTCAGGTCAGGGTTGGAAGCGAGTAGCCCGGTCGTTGGGCTTAACGCAGCATCGTAGTAGGCCGCCAAAAGACCAGCTGATGTGAGCGGCGCGAAGTTGGGATCAGCACCATAGGCCGCATACAGGAAAAAATCATCAAGTCCTGCCCAGAAAAGGAAGAATGTTCCTCCCGCTGCAGCGGCGTCCGTGATAATTCTGGAAGTGCCGGGGTTTGAAGCGAATCTTGCGTAGAAGGGACTGAATCCTTCTGTCGGGTCAGGGTCTCCCCAGTTTCCGGTCGCAGGTGTCAACAGCTGGCCCAATGTAACGGCGGGTACTGCAAAATTGTTGAGGTCCGTTTTGCTGTCTGTATACATGAATCCCGGGTTGAACGTCGGGTTCGGCAGGGCCTCCAGTTCTCCCGCGGCATAGGCCTGCATGGTTGGCAGCGGTGACGGTTCACCGGTAATACAATCCGTATTATCGCCATACTGCAGTAACATTCTGCCGAGTATCGGTTGTGTTGGATCCGTGAGAAAAGGCTGGGTGACAAAAAGATTCCAACCCAATTCTGCATTGATGACAGGCTGTTTGAAGTCAGCCGGCGCGCCGACGCATTCAAACTGCTTGTTCATAATCGCGGGCAGTGAATTTTCCTGTCCTTCGTTAAATAGCGCGCCGGCCTGAAACCCTGCGACGAATGAATTTCCAATCGCCACAAACTTCGTGAAATCGGCGGTGCCCGCCTCGGCATCCTGGCACGAGGTATCTGCCCCGATCGGTGCCGGCTCGAGATTGATGATTTCCTGCTCACAGGCACCTGACAACAACATCAGGGCAATCGCATAGCCTATAGGTATTATCTTTTTCATGTTCTTGGAATTTGAATGATTTATTTCAGGAACTCATCAAATGTTATGGAGAGATAGTATTGCTGACCGACAAACGGTCCGCCGAGGTTGGTCCTGTAATCACCGCCGAAGAGGTTTGAGCCGCCCAGTTTAAAAATCGACTTGATGGCGGTTACTTTATAACTTACTTGCGCGTCAAATACACCGAACTCCGGAACGATCCAGTCTCCGAAATCTGATTGCCACAGGAACTCCTCCTGCCACCGGAAGTTCACCATGAAGCCCAGCGCTTTGGTCAGCTTGCGATTTCCGATACCGATGCTGAATTTATTTTCCGGCGTGTTGAACCCCGCACGGAACTGGCTGTTCTCGCTGCGGTTATCATCAAAAGTGGCCCAGTTATAAGAACCCATCACGGAGTATCCTTTTGGAAGGTTATAGGTAAGTCCTAAACCAACGCCGTTGGATTTAACTTCTTCCGGGAAATTCACATACGGGGAATAGACCGTACCGGCAGGGATCGGGTTGCCCTGGTGGGTTGTAGGGCTTCTTAATACATAATCGTCGCCGCCGATAAAATCAGTATACGTAGTGAAGTATGCATTCAGGTCGACCATCAGTTTGTTGGAGATGATGCCTTTGTATCCGACTTCAAACGATTTTAGTTTTTCCGGTTTGATGTAGTCAATATTGGCGACTTCGAGCAGGGCAGGAGTGCCCCCCGTCGGTGTGCCGTCATCGGCCAGTGTTCCGCCGGAGGCGAGGTAAGCCTGGTAAGAAGCACGTGTATAAGCGCCGCCTTTGTGCAGACCGTATCGTGCCGCGTTGGCTTCCGCGCTGCCCAACAGGGTGTTTGTTCCCGCGGGGAAGTAGATGAACTGGGCTTGTGTATCAGGGTTGCGGAAACCGGTCTGGAATGAGGCCCTGATGTTATGCGTTTCATTAAACGTATATACGGCCGAGATGCGTGGCGTGATATTGCCATCGAAATTCTCGTTCTTGTCGTAGCGTAATGAACCGGTAAGCTTTAAGGCGTCGGCAATCGTTTTGGCCACCTGGCCATAGAAGCCATACTCATTGATCGTGATGCGTTCGAAGTTCGTTCCGTCTTCCGGGTCTTCATTGAAAATCGTCCCGTCCGAGAACAAACTATACTGCCTGAAATTTCCGCCGATCTGAATTTCGGCAAACTCGATCTTGTCGGCAAAATTGTAATTGAATTCACCGTGGTAAAGCCGGGATGCGTCCGTAAATTTCGCACCGGGCGGCGTG
>DASPJC010000544.1:0-4120 GCA_035628815.1 Ohtaekwangia sp.
GCGATCTGAATATCGGGCGGGAGTTCGAGCAGGCGTAGGTAATTGGTGACGGTCGTGCGGTTTTTTCCCACGCGTTCGCCGAGCTCGTCCTGTTTTAAATTACATTCGGAGATCAGGCGCTGGTAACTGAGCGCGATTTCAATAGCGTTCAGATTCTCACGCTGAATATTCTCGATGAGCGCCATTTCGAGCATCTGCTGATCATTCGCTGAGCGGATGTAGGCAGGTATGCTGGTTAAACCGGCAAGCTTCGAAGCTTGAAATCGCCGCTCCCCGGAAATGAGCTGGTATTGATGCAGGGATAGCCTGCGAACTGTGATCGGTTGTATAATGCCATGTACCTTGATGGATTCCGCGAGCTCCTCCAGTGCCGACTGATCGAAATGCGTCCGCGGCTGAAACGGGTTCACCTCGATTTCCGCAATGGGTATTTCGGTCATCCCGTTGGCGGGGACTTCCGGTGGCGACGCGGTAGGGGTGCCGGGAGAAATGTCGACTTCCAGTTTTTCATCCGTGGGACTGTCACTCAGCAGCGCACTCAATCCACGGCCTAATGCTTTCTTCTTGCTCATTTTGACATTCCGTTTTTATTCAGGATCTCGTGGGCCAGGTTCAGGTAACTGATTGCGCCCTTGCTTTCAGCATCATGAACGATAACGGGCAGACCAAAGCTTGGTGACTCGCTTAGCTTCACGTTTCTCGGAATAATGGTTTTAAAGGTCATTTTCTGAAAATGTGTCCGTACCTCCTCGACAACCTGGTTGCCAAGGCTGGTGCGTGAATCATATAACGTCAGCAGGATACCTTCAATTTCAAGTTTCGGATTTAATCTTGTCTGGATGATCTTGATGGTATTCAACAGCTTGCCCAATCCTTCCAACGCAAAATACTCGCATTGTACCGGAATGATAACGGCATCGGCCGCGGTAAGCGCATTGATCGTGATCAGTCCAAGCGATGGCGAACAATCGATAATGATAAAATCATAATCGTTGCGGATCTTGGCCAGCGCATTACGCATTTTTTCTTCCCGGCGTTCGATGCTTACCATCTCCACTTCAGCACCGACAAGGTCGATATGGGAGGGAAGGATATGCAGAAACTTCAGTTCATTCTGTACGACCGCGTCCTTTGGATCAACGCCATCAACCATGCACTCATAAATTCCCTGGGTGATGTCTTTGGGATTGAGTCCAAGGCCGGACGTTGAGTTAGCCTGGGGATCAGCATCGACAAGCAAAGTGCGTTTTTCAAGCACCGCCAGACTGGCCGCCAGGTTGATGGCTGATGTGGTTTTACCAACACCACCTTTTTGATTTGCAATGGCAATAATTTTTCCCATCCGGTATGAATGAAGTTTAAAAAATATGGCCCGGCGAAATGACCGGGCCACAAATATAAAGTAAAAGTTATGGCAGCGTGGAACATCGTGGAACAGTTATCCACAATCGTTACACATTTCGTTAACAGCCGCTAGCCCTTGCGTTTTTTGCGTTCCTCGTCAGCTTTTCTACGCGCTTCTTCACTGGCTTTCATGGCATCTTCAAGCTTGCTCATGAATTTTGACTTCTTCGTTCCGCCTCCGGCAGCGTTCTTTTTCCGGTTTTCCTCCATGATCGCCTTGATCTTGTCTTCATCCACGAACTTCTTGATGATGGCCTGTTGGATAAAGGTAATCAGCGTCGATACAAAGTAATAGAAGGTAAGACCGGCTGGAAATGAATTCAAAACAAAAAGGAAGATGACCGGCATGATGTACGACATGGACTTCATCGGCCCTGTGACAGATGATATCTGGTTGTTCTGCCAGGTATAAATTAATGTGGCCGCCGTCATTAAAACGGTAAACAAGCTGATGTGATTGCCGAGGAAAGGAACAGTGAATGAAAACCGGATCGCCGAGTCGTAAGCGGAGAGGTCTTCCGCCCATAAAAAAGGTTGCTGTCTTAATTCAATACTGTTGGGAAAAAGGTAGAACATCGCGAATAAAATCGGCATCTGCAGGAGTACGGGGATACAACCGCTGATTGGATTCACGCCAACCTGCTGGTAGAGCTTCAGTTGTTCCTGCTGGACCTTCGTCATGTCGTCGCCAACACGCGCTTTAATCTCGTCCAGGTCCGGCTTGAGCACCTTCATCTTCGCCATGCTGAGAAACGACTTATAGGAGAGCGGGAAGAGTACCAGCTTCAGCAGGATGACCAGGATAATAATGATCAGTCCATAATTCGAGATAAAAAGTGTCAGAAAATGGAAGACCGGAAAGATGACAAACTTGTTGATCCAGTAAACAGGTTTCCATCCCAGGTATACGTTACGCGCAAAATCCTCGGCAACTTTACCGATCACCTGGTAGTCGTTCGGGCCGATGTAGAACTTGAAATTTGCGTTTCCGTCTGCCACACTCTTCTTAGGGATCAGCAGCTTCACATTGGCTTGCTTGACAACGGATGTATCATTAGGATTAAGCGATGTCTGGAATTCGCCACCGGCAAAATGGTGCGCGGAAATAATCGATGCCAGGAAGAACTTCTCCTTGATGCTCATCCACTTCAACGGCGTGGAGATGATCTCCGTCTCGGTGCTGGTGGAGGTTTCACTCAGTTCCGAAAATCCGTCTTCTTCTGAGTAATAGGTAATGGTGGAGTGATTTCGTGTATCGGTGAGATCTTTCTCGACGGGTTTCAATGTATTGTTCCAGTGGAAGGTCAGGTTGTCGCCGCCCAGCGCGCCGGCAATGGACGAGGCATTGATCTGGTAGCCGATCTCAAAACCTTCTTTCGGGATGGAATACGTCTGCACCACTGAATTTCCGTCGGCAAGCCGGGCAGTAAAGGTAGCCCGGGTGGTATCACCGTCCGTCGTTTCGTTTGCCTGGTAGTATAAGCTGTAAAGATCGACCGGTTTGCCCTGGTATTGTGTGAGTAACTGGAATTGGTTGGTCTCTGCCGTGATCAGCTTAAGCGGTTTTTGTGTATACGTTTTGTAATTTTTCAGTTCAAGCTCCTGGATAGTGCCGCCCTTCGAGCTGAAAATGATCCTGATATCCTTCGTTTCAATTGTCGTGAAGGTTTCCTGGCCCTTCATGGCAGCGGAAAGCCCACCATAGTTGGCAGCCAGGGTGCTATCGGGTACTTCAGCCTCTGCAGGGGCTTCTTTCGGCGCCGTTGCCGGCGCTTCAACCTGTGCCGGTTGTTGTACCGGTGGCTTCGCAGTAGGGGAAAACCAATAAAAATATGCCAGCAACAAAACTGCTATCAGGGTAAGGCCTATGGCCGAATTTCTGTCCATCGTAATTCCTGCGATTATTTATTTAATGATTTCTTGTGCTCCAGCGCCGCCTCCACAAACTTGACAAACAATGGTTGCGGCGTGAGGACAGTACTTTTGAGCTCAGGATGATATTGAACGCCGATGAACCAGGGGTGATCCTTCAGCTCAACGATCTCCACCAGGCCTGAGTCCGGGTTGATGCCGACGGCTTTCATGCCAGCCTCTTCAATCTGGTCAAGGTACTTGTTGTTGAATTCGTACCGGTGCCGGTGGCGTTCTTCGATAACCGATTCCCCATACGCGGCGTAGGCCTTGCTGCCTTTTTTCAGCTTACAGGTATAGGATCCCAGACGCATGGTACCGCCCTTCATGGTAATTTTTTTCTGCTCCTCCATCATGTCGATCACGGGGTTCTTTGTCTTGGGATTCAGTTCGGTGGAACTGGCTTCCAGTCCCAGTACATGCCGGGCAAATTCCACCACTGCGCATTGCATGCCGAGGCAGATACCGAAAAAGGGAATTTTGTTTTCGCGGACGTACCGGATGGCCTCGATCTTGCCTTCCAGGCCTCTTTCACCAAAGCCGGGCGCGACCAGGATACCATCGAGCCCTTGCAACGCAGTGGCTACCGAATCCCTGGTAATGTCTTCCGAGGAGAGCCACTTTACATTGACCTGGCAATCATTACTCGCACCGGCGTGGACGAAAGCCTCCGCGATGGATTTATAGGCATCGGGCAGCGAAACATATTTTCCCACCAGGCCGACGGTGACTTCGTTCACGGGATTCTTCAGCTTGCCCAGGAAAGACTTCCATTGCTCGAGGTTCGGTTCCTCTTTAGACGTTA